>CAMLQP010000212.1 GCA_946482115.1 uncultured Comamonadaceae bacterium | reverse complement strand
ACGCCAAGTACACCGTGTTCGCCGAAGGCGCACGCGGCCACCTGGGCAAGCAGCTGCTGGCCAAGTTCAACCTGACCGACGGCAAGGACCCGCAGACCTTCGCCATCGGCATCAAGGAGCTGTGGGAAATCCCCGCCGACAAGGCCAGGCCCGGCCTGGTGGTGCACACCGCCGGCTGGCCGCTGAACGACGACGCCTTCGGTGGCGGTTTCCTCTACCACCTGGAGGGCAACAAGGTCACGCTGGGCTACGTCATCGGCCTCGACTACGACAACCCCTGGCTGTCGCCGTTCGAGGAGATGCAGCGCTGGAAGACGCACCCGTCCATCCGCCAGCACATCGAAGGTGGCAAGCGCCTGTCCTACGGCGCCCGCGCGCTCAACAACGGCACGCCGCAGGCCCTGCCCAAGACCGTGTTCCCGGGCGGCGCGCTGGTGGGCTGTGACGCCGGCTTCCTCAACGCCGCGCGCATCAAGGGCAGCCACGCCGCCATCAAGAGCGGCATGTTGTGTGCGGACGCGCTGTTCGACGCCGTGGCCGCCGGCCGCGCCCACGACGAACCCACCGCGTTTGAAGAAGGCTTCAAGGCCAGCTGGCTGCACCGCGAGCTCTGGACCTACCGCAACTTCAAGAACTGGTTCAAGAAGAGCCCGCTGGTGGGCAAGCTCATGACTGGCGTCGAACACTGGTTCCTGCCCAAGGTGGGCGTGGCCGTGCCGCCGTGGACCATACACAACAGCTCGCCCGACCACGTGAAGCTGCGCCCGGCGGCCGAGATGCCGCAGATCAGCTACCCCAAGCCCGACGGCAAGCTGACCTTCGACCGGCTCTCCAGCGTGTTCGTGAGCAACACCAACCACGCCGAGGACCAGCCCGCGCACCTGACGCTGAAAGACGCCTCGGTGCCGGTGAAGGTCAACCTGGCCAAGTTCGCCGGCCCCGAGAGCCGCTACTGCCCGGCCGGCGTCTACGAGTTCGTCAACAAGGACGGTGCCGACCAGCTGGTGATCAACGCGCAGAACTGCGTGCACTGCAAGACCTGCGACATCAAGGACCCGACACAGAACATCGTCTGGGTCACGCCCGAGGGCGGCGGCGGGCCGAACTACGCCGGGATGTAAAGAAGAAACCGCGCCGTGGCGCGGTTTTTTTTCTTTAGCCCCACTGCAGGCAGCGCATGCTCAGGGTGCCGGAGTGGAAACCTTCGTAGACGTGCTGCAGCGGCTCGTGGGGATCGCTCGCGCCCAGCGCGTAGAGGAAGGGCCAGTAGTGGTCGGGCGTGGGCACGGCCATGGTGGCAGCCGGCGTCAGCGAGGTGTGGTTCATCAGCCGCCGTTCGTTCTGGAAGCTGCGTTCGTCCAGGGCTGCCTTGACCACGTCATCGAACACCTGCGCCCAGTCCCGCTGCGCACGGGCCGCCGGTGGCGCGCCGCGCACCGTGGCACCCAGGTTGTGCACGATGTTGCCGCTGCCCACGATCAGCACGCCCTGTTCGCGCAGCGCGGCCAGCTCGCGCCCCAGCGCATGGTGCACCGGCCCGGGCGCCGCGTAATCGATGGAAAGCTGATAAGTCGGCACGTCGGCCTTGGGGTAGAGGTGGTGCAGCACCGTCCAGGTGCCGTGGTCCAGACCCCAGTCGTCGCTGCCCTGCACCCGGCGCGACTGCACGATGGACTGCAAGACCCGCGCCGTCTCGGGCGAACCGGGCGTGGGGTATTGCATCTCGTGCAGCGCGCGTGGAAAGCCGCCGAAGTCGTGGATGGTGCGCGGGCGTGCCTGCTCGTCCACCAGCGTTCGGCCCGGCGTGAGCCAGTGGGCCGAAACCGCCAGGATGGCGGCCGGGCGCGGCAGACGCCGGCCCCAGTCGACCAGAGCCCGGGTGAAATCGTTGTCCGAGATCGCGTTCATCGGACTACCGTGACCGATGAAGATCACGGGCATGCGGGATTTGGAAGGCGCGGCCTGGGCGGCACGCGCAACGGCGGCCAGGGCGGAGAGGGCCAGCAGGAGTTGACGGCGGTTCATGGAGTAGGAAGAAAGCGACCGGGGTGCGACCACGCTGTCTGGACAAGGTTCCCGGGTAGAATGCCGCCCATTGTCAGGAGAGTGTTCCCCCGAGGAGCCGCCGAAGGCGCAGGCGGCCTGTTTTTCAGGCCCTGAACGCTCAGGCAAAAGGACTGGCAGACGTCCGGCAACGGGCGATTCCCCCCTGGAGAGAGGCCACCCCAACGGATGGCCCACCGAAGGAGCAAGCGCGGCATCGCCCGCGTGAATCTCTCAGGTAAAGCGGACAGCGGGGCAGGCGCGCGGCAGGTTGCCGTGCCGTTCCATGCCCACCACGAGTCCGCCATGTCCGACGACAACCTGCTCCGCACCCCGCTGCACGATCTGCACCTCGAACTCGGTGCCCGCATGGTGCCTTTTGCCGGCTACAGCATGCCGGTGCAGTACAAGGCAGGCCTGATGGCCGAGCACCTGCATACCCGTCGCGCCGCCGGCCTGTTCGATGTCTCGCACATGGGCCAGCTGCGCCTGGAAGGGCCTGACGCGGCGGCGGCCTTCGAAAGCCTGATGCCGGTGGACGTGATCGACCTGCCGGTGGGCAAGCAGCGCTACGGCCTGCTGCTCAACGACGAGGGCGGCATCATCGACGACCTGATGTTCGTCAACCGCCGGCGCGACCTGTTCGTGATCGTCAACGGCGCCTGCAAACACGGCGACCTGGCCCACATCCAGGCCCGCATCGGCACGCGCTGCACCATCGAGCCCCAGTTCGACCGCGCGCTGCTGGCGCTGCAGGGCCCGCTGGCCGTGGGCGCGCTGGCCAAGATCATTCCCGGCGTGGAGCAGCTGGTCTTCATGACCGGCGCCGACGCCACCTGGGAAGGCGCCGACCTCTTCCTCACCCGCAGCGGCTACACCGGCGAGGACGGTTTCGAGATCTCCCTGCCGGCCTCGCACGCCGAGGCCTTCGCCCGCGCCCTGCTGACCCTGCCCGAGGTGCAGCCCGTGGGCCTGGGCGCGCGCAACTCGCTGCGCCTGGAGGCCGGCCTGTGCCTGTATGGCAACGACATCGACACCACCACCACCCCGGTGGAGGCCGGCCTGAACTGGGCCATGCAGAAGGTGCGCCGCACGGGTGGCGCGCGCGCGGGCGGTTTTCCCGGCGCGGCGCGCGTGCTGGCGCAGCTGGACGGCAGCCAGCCGCCGGCCCGCAAGCGCGTGGGCCTGGTGGCGCTGGAGCGTGTGCCGGTGCGCGAGCACACCGAACTGCAGAACACCGGCGGCGAGACGATAGGCGAAGTGACCAGCGGCCTGCTGGGCCCCAGCGTGGACAAGCCCGTGGCCATGGGCTACGTGGGCGCAGAATACGCCGCCGTGGGCACCCGCGTGAACGCCCTGGTGCGCGGCAAGCCCGTGCCCATGGAAGTCACCGCCCTGCCCTTCCTGCCGCCCAACTACTTCCGCGGCTGAAACCCCTTTCTTTTCCCTCAACGGAGCAACCCATGACCAAGCAATACACCGAAGACCACGAGTGGGTCGAAGTCAGCGGCGACACCGCCACCGTCGGCATCACCGTCCATGCGCAGGATGCGCTGGGCGACGTGGTCTTCGTGGACCTGCCCGAGGTCGGCAAGACCTTCGCGCAGAAGGACGTGGCCGGCGTGGTCGAGTCGGTCAAGGCCGCCGCCGACGTCTACATGCCCGTGAGCGGCGAGGTGGTCGAGGTCAACGAGGCCCTGCGCGCCGACCCGGCCCTGGCCAACAGCGACCCGCTGGGCGCGGGCTGGTTCTTCAAGGTCAAGCTGTCCAACGCGGCCGAACTGAGCGGCCTGATGAGCGAGACCCGCTACGCCGACCTCGTGGCGAAGTCCTGATCCAGAGCCGTGCGTGAGCGGCACCGCCCTACGGTGCCGCTTGCAGACTGTTCTGGAGCCCCCCATGCTGAAGCCCGCCAACCTGCCGCTCGAAGACCTCGAAAACCCCAGCGAATTCATCGCCCGCCACATCGGCGTCTCGCCCGAGGACGAGGCCCTGATGCTGTCTGTGATCGGCGAGGCCTCGCGCCGCGCGCTGATCGAAGGCATCGTGCCACGCGCCATCGCCCGCGCCACCGCCATGCAGCTGCCACCGGCCACCACCGAAGCCGCCGCACTGGCCGAGCTGAAAGCCCTGGCGCAGCGCAACCAGGTGTTCAGGAGTTTCATCGGCCAGGGCTACTACAACACCCTCACCCCGGGCGTGATCCTGCGCAACATTCTGGAGAACCCCGCCTGGTACACCGCCTACACGCCCTACCAGGCCGAAATCTCGCAGGGCCGCATGGAGGCGCTGGTCAACTTCCAGACCATGGTCTGCGACCTGACCGGCATGCCCATCGCCAACGCCTCCATGCTGGACGAGGCCACCGCCGCCGCCGAGGCCATGACGCTGGCCAAACGCTCGGTCAAGTCGAAGTCTGACGTGATCGTGGTGGCCGGCGACGCCCACGCCCAGACCATCGAAGTGATCCAGACCCGCGCGAAGCCGCTGGGCCTGAAGGTGGTGCTGGCCAACTCGGCCGCAGAGTGGGAAGCCGCACTGGCCGGCGAATACTTTGCCGTGCTGGCCCAGTACCCCAGCACCAGCGGCCGCATCGATGACCTGCGCGCCGACGTGGAACGCGCACACGCCAAGGGCGCGGCCTTCATCGTGGCCGCCGACCTGCTGGCGCTGACGCTGCTGGTGCCGCCGGGCGAGTTCGGCGCCGACATCGTGGTCGGCACCACCCAACGCTTCGGCATGCCCATGGGCGCGGGCGGCCCGCACGCCGCCTACATGGCCTGCCGCGACGAGTTCAAGCGCTCCCTGCCCGGCCGCCTGGTGGGCGTGAGCGTGGACACCCACGGCAACCCGGCCTACCGTCTGGCGCTGCAGACGCGCGAGCAGCACATCCGCCGCGAGAAGGCCACCTCCAACATCTGCACGGCGCAGGTGCTGCCGGCGGTGATCGCCAGCATGTACGCCGTCTACCACGGGCCGCAGGGCCTCAAGCGCATCGCGCAGCGCGTGGCGAGCTACACCGCCATCCTGGCCAAGGGCCTGGAGCAGCTGGGCCACAGGCCACGCGCCGTCGGCTTCTTCGACACGATCTCGCTGCACACCGGCGAGGCGAC
>CAMLQP010000211.1 GCA_946482115.1 uncultured Comamonadaceae bacterium | reverse complement strand
TCTTGAATTCGTCGAAGTTGTCGAACACCGCCTTGACCACGTTGTAGACCGTGTCAGCCGGGGTCTTGGACGACACCACCACCGTGGCCAGCACGCCGTAGGTCGTGGTGGGCTGCGGGTTGTTGGGGTACAGGCCGCCAGGCAGGCTCACCTTGGCATAGTAGGGTTTGTCGGCCACCAGCTTGTCGATGGCCGGGCCGGTCACCGACACCAGTTTGGCGCCGCAGGAGGTAGTCGGATCCTGGATGTTGGCGGACGGGTGGCCCACGGCATAGAAGAAACCGTCGATCTTGCCGTCACACAGCGCGGGGCCGTGCTCGTCGGCCTTGAGTTCGGAGGCCAGCGAGAAGTCGCCGGTCTTCCAGCCCAGCGCGCCCAGCAGCTCTTCCATGGACGAGCGCGTGCCCGAGCCGGGGTTGCCGATGTTGAAGCGCTTGCCCTTGAAGTCCTCGAACTTGCCGATGTTGGCTTCCTTGCGGGCTACCACGGTGAAGGGCTCGGGGTGCACCGCGAAGACGGCGCGCAGGTCGGAGACGGCGCCGCTGTCCTTGAACTGGCCCACACCCTTGACGGCGTTGAACTGCACGTCGGACTGGGTGAAGCCGAAGTCCAGCTCACCGGCCTTGATGGTGTTCACGTTGAAGACCGACCCGCCGGTGGATTCGACCGAGCAGCGGATGTTGTGCTTGGCACGGTCCTTGTTCACCAGGCGGCAGATGGCACCACCCGCGGCGTAATAGACGCCCGTGACACCGCCGGTGCCGATGGTGACGAACTTCTGCTGGGCCTGCACGGCACCAAAGGGTGCGGACAGCACCAGGGCCGTGGCGGCCAGCGAAAGCACCTTCTTCATTCGAATCTCCTTGGAGGTTGTGAAACATCGGGGCTGATCGCCCCGCCGGATACCACGGGCGGCCCTGTCAAGGCAGCCCGCAAGAACAGTGCCAGTCTCAGATTCACGGCACCCATGCGCCCCGGTCGGATCGCAAGCCGCCGATGGTATATCCGCCAGCGGGGCAGCGGCATGGGGACAAACACGAGTCGGTCAGCCCCGCACCGTCGCCACGACGGCGTCCAGCGACTCACCGAGCAGGCGCACGATGTCGTCGATGTCGGCCTCAGTGCTGATGAAGGGCGGTGCCAGCAGCACGTGGTCGCCGGCGTTGCCATCGACCGTGCCGCCCATGGGGTAGACCAGCAGGCCACGGTCCATGGCCTCGGCCTTGAGGCGCGCGTGCAGCCTGAGTTTGGGGTCGAACCACTGCCGGCTGGCGCGCTCGGCCACCAGCTCCACGCCCCAGAACAGGCCACGACCGCGCACGTCGCCCACGTGCGGGTGATCTGCGAACGCCTCGCGCAGGCCCTGGCCCAGGCGCTGGCCGCGCTCACGCACCCGCGCGAGCAGGCCATCGCGTTCGATGACTTTCTGCACCGCGAGCGCCGCCGCACAGGCCACCGCATGACCCAGGTAGGTGTGGCCGTGCTGGAACAGCCCGCTGCCCCGGCGGAAGGTGTCCACGATCTCGCGCTGCGCCAGCACCGCGCCGATCGGCTGGTAACCACCACCCAGCCCCTTCGCAATGGTCATGAGATCGGGCACCACGCCGTCCTGTTCGCAGGCGTGCAGCGTGCCGGTGCGCCCCATGCCGCACATCACCTCGTCCAGGATCAGCAGGATGCCGTGGCGGTCGCACAACTCGCGCACGCCCTTGAAATAGCCCGGCACGGGCGTGAGCACGCCGGCCGTGGCACCGCCCACGGTCTCGGCCACGAAGGCGATCACGTTCTCGCCGCCCAGGCGGTCTATGGTGTCGGCCAGCTCGGCCACGAGCCGCTGACCGTACTGTTCAGGCGTCTCGTCGGCGCGGCGGTCGCGGTATTCGTAGCAGGGCGAGACATGGGTCACATCGATCAGCAGCGGCTCGAACTGCTGGCGCCGCCAGGCGTTGCCGCCCACGGCCAGCGCGCCCAGCGTGTTGCCGTGGTAGCTCTGGCGCCGCGCGATGAAGTGGCGCCGCTGCGGCTGGCCGGTCTCGACGAAATACTGGCGCGCCATCTTGAGCGCGGCCTCCACCGCCTCGGAGCCACCGCTGACGAAATACGCGTGGCTCATGCCGTCGGGGGCGGTGGCCACCAGGCGGTCAGCCAGTTCCTCGGCCACGGCGGTGGTGAAGAAGCTGGTGTGCGCGTAGGCCAGCTGATCGATCTGCGCGTGCATGGCCGCCAGCACGTCGGGGTGCCCGTGGCCCAGGCAGGAGACGGCCGCGCCGCCCGAGGCATCGATGTAGCTGTGGCCTTGCGCATCGATCAGGCGCACGCCCTGCCCCGCGACCGCCACGGGCAAAGTCTTGGCCAGCTGGCGGTGGAAGACACGGGTTTCGGGGGCTGACATGACAACGCTCCAGCAACAGGATGGAACAAATTATTCCACGACAACTGAAATAGAACAAATGTTTCATCAAAACCAGGGACACACGGACAGCCGCCGGCTGGGCTACAGTGGGCTCCTGTGTACAACCACACTTGGGAGTTTAAAAAATGTGGAATCTGATCGTCATCGTCTTCGTCGGGCTGATCGTGGGCCTGATCGCCCGCGCGCTGATGCCGGGCAAACAGAGCCTGGGCCTCATCATGACCTCGCTGCTGGGGATCGCGGGGTCCTTCGTGGCGTCCTACGCCGGCCAGTTCATGGGCTGGTACCCGCCGGGCGCGGCCGCCGGCTGGATCGCTTCGGTGGTTGGCGCCATCGTGGTGCTGTTCCTCTACACCCGCCTGTTCAAGCAATGAGCCCCTCGCTCGATGACGCGATGCAGCGCAGCCGCCGGCTGCTGCACCGCCGCGCGCTGGTGGCTGGCGTCGCCAGCGCGGTGCCCGTGCCCGGCCTCGACTGGCTGGTGGACGCCGCGCTGCTCAGCAAGCTCATCCCCGAGATCAACCAGCAGTTCGGCCTCACGCCGATGCAACTCGACCGGCTGGAGCCCAACAAGCGCGAACAGGCCCAGAAAGCCATCGCCCTAGTGGGGTCGGTGCTGGTCGGCAAGCTGATCACGCAGGATCTGGTGCTGCGCGCGGCGCGGCGCATCGGCCTGCACCTGACCAGCAAGCAGGTCGCCAAGTTCGTGCCGCTGGCCGGCCAGGCGGTGTCGGCCGCCATCGGCTATGCGGCGCTGCGCTACCTGGGCGAGCAGCACATCCGCGACTGCGCGCGGGTGGCTCAGCTGGCGGATCTGGCCCTGCCCGCCCCCGAAACGCTGGCCCCGCGCCGGCGCGGCCTCAAGCGCCCTGCGGCCGTTTGACGCGGAACCACGCCGCGTACATCGCCGGCAGCGCCAGCAGCGTCAGCACGGTGGCCACGATCAGGCCGCCCATGATCGCCACCGCCATCGGCCCCCAGAACACGCTGCGCGACAGCGGGATCATGGCCAGCACGGCGGCGGCCGCCGTCAGCACGATGGGCCGCAGGCGGCGCACCGCGGCCTCCACGATGGCATCCCACGCAGGCACGCCGGCCGCGCGGTCCTGTTCGATCTGATCGATCAGGATCACCGAGTTGCGCATGATCATGCCCATGAGCGCGATCACCCCCAGCAGCGCCACGAAACCGAACGGGCGCCCCATGAGCAGCAGCGCGCCGGCCACACCCGCCATGCCCAGCGGGCCGGTCAGGAACACCAGCATCGCGCGGCTAAAGCTCTGCAGCTGCAGCATCAGCAGCGTGAAGATGATGAACAGCATCAGTGGCATGCCGGCGGCGATGGATGAGGAGCCTTTGCTGCTTTCTTCCACCGCGCCCGCCACCTCGATGCGGTAGCCCGGCGGCCAGTCTTTCTCCAGCGCACGCAGCGCGGGCAGCAGCGCCTCGGTCACGGTGGCGCCCTGCATGCCTTCGATGGTGTCGCTCTGCACCGTGATGGCGTACTGACGGTTCTCGCGCCACATCACGCCCGGCTCCCAGGTGAAGCTGGCCTTGGCAATCTGTGCCAGCGGAATGCTCCTGCCGCTGGCGGTGGGCAGGTAGGCGTTGGCCAGGTCGGTGATGGCATCGCGCTCGTCCAGCGGCTGGCGCAGCACGATGTCGATCAGCTTGTCACCGTCGCGGTACTGGCCCACGGTGGTGCCGGTCAGTATGGTGCGCGAGGCCTGGGCGATGGACTGGCTGGATACGCCGAGGGCACGCGCCTTGTCCTGGTCGACATCAAGGCGCATCACCTTGACCGACTCGTTCCAGTTGTCGTTGACTCCGCGCGTGAGCGGGCTGGCACGCATAGCCTCCTTCACGCCGTCGGCCAGCCCACGCAGCGTGGCGGGGTCGGAGCCGACCACGCGGAACTGCACCGGGTACGGCACCGGCGGACCGTTGGGCAGCAGCTTGACGCGGCCGCGCGCCTCGGGAAACTCGGTCGCGAGCAGGTTGGGCAGCTCGTGGCGCAGGCGTTCGCGCGCCTTCAGGCTCTCGGGCAGCACGATCAGCTGCGACACGTTGGTCTGCGGGAAGATCTGGTCCAGCGGCAGGTAAAAGCGCGGCACGCCCGATCCCACCCAGGTGCTGACCGTCGTCACGCCCGGCAGCTCGCCCAGGCGCTTTTCCACGCGGCGCGCCACCGCATCGGTGGCGGCCACGCTGCTGCCTTCGGGCAGCCACACGTCCACCAGGATCTCCGGCCGGCTCGAATCGGGGAAGAACTGCTGCTGCACCTGGCCCATGCCCACGATGCCCAGCGCGAAGCTCAGCAGCGTGGCGCCGATGGTGGCCCAGCGGTGCTGCACGCACCAGTCCACCACGCGGCGGAACCGCACGTAGAACGGGCCGTCGAACACCTCGTGCGCCTCGCCGCCGCCCGCGTGCGGCTTGACCTTGAGCAGCTTCACGCCCAGGTAGGGCACGAACACCACGGCCACGATCCACGAGATCACCAGCGCCACCACCGTCACGCCGAAGATGGCGAAGGTGTATTCGCCCACGGTCGACTGCGCCAGGCCGATGGGCACGAAACCCGCCGCCGTGATCAGCGTGCCGGTCAGCATGGGCATGGCCGTCACGTCCCAGGTGAAGGTGGCGGCGCGGAACATGTCGTAGCCCTCTTCGAGCTTGCGCACCATCATCTCCACCGCGATGATGGCGTCGTCCACCAGCAGGCCCAGCGCGATGATCAGCGAGCCCAGCGAGATCTTGTGCAGGC
>CAMLQP010000210.1 GCA_946482115.1 uncultured Comamonadaceae bacterium | reverse complement strand
GGTCCATCTGGTAGACCTTCTTGTCGGCCTTGCCCAGGTTGGCGGCCGAGCCCACGGCGTCGCGGAACGGGCCGTAGAAGGCGCTGGCGTACTTGGCGCTGTAGGCCATGATGCGGGTGTGGATGTGGCCCTGCACCTCCAGCGCCTCGCGGATGGCGCCGATGCGCCCGTCCATCATGTCGCTGGGCGCGACGATGTCCACGCCCGCCTCGGCATGCGTGAGCGCCTGGCCGGTGAGGATTTCCACCGTCTCGTCGTTGATGATGTAGCCGGTCTCGTCCAGCACGCCGTCCTGGCCGTGGCTGGTGTAGGGGTCCAGCGCCACGTCGGTCATCACGCCCAGCTCGGGAAACCGCGCCTTCAGGCCGGCCACCACGCGCGGCACCAGGCCTTCGGGGTTGTGGGCCTCGCGGCCGTCCGGGGTCTTGAGGGTCTGGTCGATCACCGGGAACAGCGCCATCACCGGGATGCCCAGGGCCACGCACTCCTCGGCCACCGGCAGCAGCAGGTCCAGGCTCAGGCGCTCGACGCCGGGCATGGAGGCCACGGCCTCGCGGCGGTTCTGGCCGTCGAGCACGAACACCGGGTAGATGAGGTCGCTGGGCGAGAGCGTGTGTTCGCGCACCAGGTTGCGCGTGAAGGCGTCGCGGCGCAGTCGGCGCGGGCGCGCGGCCGGGAAGGGGGGCAGGAGGGTGCGGGCGGTCATGACGGTATTGTGGCAAATGCGCGGACGCGCGTTACACTGCTTCGCGCAATCCGCCCACCACCCTCCGCGCCATGGCAGCACCCGATCCGGCCGATCCCGCTTCTTCCTGGTCCGATTCGCAGACACGCGCCGATGCGTGGCGCATGGCCGAACATTGGCCCGAGCTGGTGGTGGCGCTCACCGACCAGTCGGTGCAGTCGGTCGGCCAGCTGCAGCGTGGCCTGGAGCTGCTCCTCAACAAGGGCCGCATCACGCCCGACGAATACAAGGTGCTGGCGCAGCCGGCCGAGAAGCTCAAGCACTGCAGCGTCAGCGCCCAGCAGATCGTGCGCTTCCAGAGCGGGCGCGTGCGCCAGTCGCACGAGAAGATCGACCTGGCCTACCTGCTCGAATGCGTGCTGCAGGAGCGCAAGAACGAGCTGGCCCTGCTGGGCATCACGCTGCGCCGCCGCCTCAAGGCGGTCGACGTGCTGCTCGACCCCACGCTCGGCTTCTCCCTGACCAATGCCATGCTGGACTGGGGCATGCGCTACGGCTACCGCATCGACTGGCGGCTGGAGACCAGCGGCGAGCCGGCCCAGGCCCGGCTGTGGATGAAGGTGCACGCGGGCGACCCGCCGGTGCCGGCCAGCGCGGTGTTCGAGGACAACATCCACTGGCTGCTGCTGCGCCAGATCGCCGCCACCGACGGCGCCGTCACCCTGGACCGCCAGGCGCCGGGCGACGGCGTGGAGCTGACCGCGGTGTTCCGCCGCACGGTGCAGGTGGCGCAGGGCACGGCCGAGGTGACCCAGGTGCCCGGCGATGCGGCCGACTCGGCCTTCCGCTCGGTCTCGGGCGCCTACGTGATGGTGCTGTCGGCGGACCCCTGGCTGCGCAACGAGGCGGTCTCGGCCCTCAAGCGCCTGGGCGTGGCGGTGGACGGCGTGCAGGACGCCTACCAGGCCCAGACCGCGCTGCGCGACCGCACGCCGCACCTGGTGGTGCTGGACATGTCCATGCACCCCGAGAACGTGCGGCCCTGGGTGGAGGAGCTGCAGCGCAGCCAGCCGCAGCTGCTGATCGTGGAGATCGCCGCCGAGGGCCAGGAGGTGCCGCCGGCCAGCGCCCAGCCCCAGCAGGTCACGCGGCTGGCGCGCGAGAACGTGCACGCCTCGCTGGGCTCCACCGCGATGTTCGCGCTGTCAAAGGTGATGTGAGTCTGCCGGCTGCGCGGCGCGTGCGCAGGCCGCGCAGATGCAGGCCTGCCCCCGCGATCCGGGCGGCACGCGGGCCAGCAGCTCGGCGCTGAAATCCACCTGGGTGCACCAGCACGGCGGCTGTTTCTGGCCGGTGGCCTTTTCCAGTTCCATCGCGCAGGTGTTGGCCTGGCCGCAAAGCGGGCAGCGGGTCGGGTCGGTCATGGCGCCATCATAGAAAACCCACCGGCCGCGACTCGCGCACCTCGGGCTTGATGCGGTGCTCGGCCTCGAGCTGGGCCAGGAACTCCTCGGGCGGCAGTTCGGCGTCCAGGATCTCGGCCTGGCGTTTGACGGCGGCAAAGTCGCCCGGGCACAGCAGTGCCAGCGCCAGCAGGCGCTGGCGCCAGGGCTCGGCCAGCGCGCCGGCATCGCCGCCCAGGGCCTCGACCACGAACATGCGTTCGCGCTGTTCGGGCGTCAGCGGCCTGAAACGGATCTTGAAGGTGAAGCGGCGCAGCGCGGCCTGGTCAATGCTGTCCATCAGATTGGTGGTGCAGATGAACACGCCCCGGTAGCGCTCCATGCCCTGCAGCATCTCGTTGACTTCGGTGACCTCGTAGGTGCGCTGCGCGCCGCGCCGGTCCTGCAGGAAACTGTCGGCCTCGTCCAGCAGCAGCACCGCGCGTTCAGCCTCGGCCTCGGCGAACATGGCGGCCATCTGCTGCTCGGTCTCGCCCACGAACTTGCTCATCAGGTCGCTGGCCTGCTTGATCAGCAGCGGCCGCTCCAGTGAACGCGCGATGTGCTCGGCCAGCGCTGTCTTGCCGGTGCCGGGCGGGCCGTGGAAGCACAGCGTGCCGTGGCCGCGCGCCTTGAGCGCCGCCACGATGCGCGGCACCTCGAAGCGCGATTCCACGTTGAGCATGGCCAGGTCGTACTGCGTCACGCAGGGCCGCTCGGGTGCATGGCTGCGCTGGCCCAGCGCCTGGTCGGCGTGACGCAGCTGGCGTTCCATCAGGCCTTCCAGCCGGGCGTCGTCGCCGGGCGACACCAGCTGGGCGAAACGCAAGGCGGTGCGTATCTGTGCCGGCGTCAGGCCCTTGCGTTCGGTCAGGCGCGCCACCAGCGTGTCGGGCACCTGCACGCCCTCCAGCGTCTTGCGCACCAGCTGTTCGCGCGCGCCCGGCGGCGGCGAGGTGAGCTCCAGGTGGTAGGCGAAGCGGCGCCGGAACGCGGGGTCGATCTGCTCGATGCGGTTGGTGACCCACAGGGTGGGCACCGGGTTGTTCTCCAGGATCTGGTTGACCCAGGCCTTGCCGCTCACGCTCGCCCCCACGGGGGCGCTGACCTGCTCGGCGCGCGCCATCAGCTGCGCGGCTTCGCGCGAGATCGGCGGGAACACGTCCTCCACCTCGTCGAACAGCAGCGCCGCATTGGCCGCGCCCTTGAGGAACACCTGCGCGATCTGCAGCGAGCGGTAGCGGTCGCGACCCGAGAGCGAATGACCGTCACGGTCGGCGTATTCCACCTCGAACAGCTCCAGCCCGGCGGCCTGCGCCACCACGCGAGCCAGTTCGGTCTTGCCGGTGCCGGGCGGGCCATAGAGCAGCACGTTGATGCCCGCTTCCTTGCGCGCCACGGCCTCGCTCAGCAGGCGGCACAGCACCTCCACGTCGTCGCGCACGAAGTCGAAGTCCGCCATCGCCAGGGCGGTGTGCGGCGCCGGCCGCGTGAACACCGCCATCAGTTCGTTGCGGTCGCGGTACTCCCGCATCAGCACCGGCGGCAGTTTCTCGCTCACCTTCATGAGGTCGGCCAGGTCGGTGATGTTGTGCTCGGAAATCAGGTTCTCGACCAGGCCGATGCGCTCCAGCCGCGAGCCGGCGCGCAGCGCCTCGCCCACCTCGGCCGGGCTCACGCCGGCCAGGTCGGCGATGGCGGCATAGGCCTCGGGTGCGTTGTTGACCTTGAACTCGACCAGGATGGAGCGCAGGTCGCGCTGGTAGCGCGCCAGCGTGCCGTAGAGCAGCAGCGCGCGCTCGGCGCGGTTGAGCTGCAGCAAGCCGGCCAGCGCATCGATGTTCTTTTCCACCAGCGTGGACTGCTTCTTCAGCGCCTGCGTGAGCCACTCGCTGGTCGCGCCCAGCACGCTCAGCAGGTCCTTGGGGACTTCCTTGGCGTAGTCGTCGAGGTAGAAGAACAGCGTGCCTTCCTCGTAGGGGCCGCGCCAGGTGCCGAAGCGTTCCATGAAGCCGGCCAGCGGCAGCGCCTGGTGGTCCTGCCAGAGCTCGTTGTCGCGGCAGCGCCGCTCCAGGAAGGCGCGCAGGCGGCCCAGCACGGTGTGCGGCCACACCAGGTGGCGGCCGGCCAGCGCCAGCAGGGTGTTGAGGTCGCGCCGCACGTTGAAGCGAGCACCCTGGCGCGCCGCCAGCGTGAGCACGAAGTGCGAGCACATCAGGTCCAGCACCGGAGCCTGGCGCAGCTCGACCGGCACGAACACGCGCGCGCCCTGAAGCCGGGCCTCGGTGCCTGCGCGCGGCGCGTGCCGCAACTCCAGCGCCGCCTTGCCTGCCGGCGGCGGCTCAGACCGTCGTTTCATCCGAAACACCTCCAGTCACGGGTCACTGCGGGTGCCGGGTCTGCCGGGCGGCCGGTTGCGCCGCCTTCTGCCCTGATCTATTTTTGGCGAACCATAACGCAGCTTGGCGCGCGGTGGAAGTGCGGGCTTTTCCGCCCGTCGCGAAGGTACACAATAGACGCCATGATCCAGATCCAAGACATCGAACAGGCGGCCACCCGCCTGGCCGGCCAGATCCTTGAGACGCCATGCGTGGAATCGCGCACGCTTTCGCAGATCACCGGCGCGCAGGTCTTCCTCAAGTTCGAGAACCTGCAGTACACCGCCTCCTTCAAGGAACGCGGTGCGTGCAACAAGCTCGGCCAGCTCACCGAGGCCGAGCGCGCGCGCGGCGTGGTGGCCATGTCGGCCGGCAACCACGCCCAGGGCGTGGCCTACCACGCGCAGCGCCTGGGCCTGCGCGCGGTGATCGTGATGCCGCGTTTCACGCCCGGCGTGAAGGTGGAGCGCACCCGCGGCTTCGGCGCCGAGGTGGTGCTGCACGGCGACACCCTGGACGAGGCGCGCGCCCACGCCTACGAGCTGGCCGGGCGCGAGGGCCTGACCTTCGTGCATCCCTACGACGATGAGGCGGTCATCGCCGGCCAGGGCACGGTGGGGCTGGAAATGCTGCGCCAGCAGCCCGACCTCGACGCGCTGGTGATCGCGGTCGGCGGCGGCG
>CAMLQP010000209.1 GCA_946482115.1 uncultured Comamonadaceae bacterium | reverse complement strand
GCTGGTGGTGATGACCGCGCCCTTGGAGCCGTTGTACCAGGTCAGGCCCGGGCGCGGGCGCACGCCTGCGGTGGAGGCGATGTTGACGAAGGCGCCGCCGCCGTTGCGCCGGAATTCGGGCACGGCATGGATGGCGGACAGGTAGATGCTCTTGACGTTGACGGCGTAGCAGCGGTCGAACTCGTCCTCCGGCACGTCCAGCGCGGGCTGGTTGCGGTGGGTCCAGCCGGCGTTGTTCACGAACACGTCCAGCCGGCCGTGCCGCTGCACCGCGGCCGCGACCAGCGCCCGGACCTCGTCGGAGCGTGTCATGTCGGCGTGGAAGAAGCTGGCCCGGCCCCCGGCCGCCACGATGGCCGCCGCCACGCGTTCGCCGCCGGCGTGGATGTCATTGACGATCACGGCCGCGCCTTCCTCGGCCAGCCGCTGGGCGATCCCTTCGCCGATGCCGCTGCCGGCGCCGGTCACGATCACCACCTTGTCGTGCATGCGCATGTTGTCTCCTGGGTGGCAGGTCCGCGAGCATTGTGCGTGAAAATGCCCCGGAGTTCCCGAACCCGGACCGGAGGTGGCATGCGCTGGATCGTACGTGGGCTGATGGTGGTCTTCCTGCTGGTGCTCGCGGGCGTGGCCTGGCTGACGTGGCAGCTGCAGCAGCACCCCGACCTGTCGCCCTACGACGCGCAGCGCTGGCGCCAGCCGGCGCCGGCCGTGTCGGCGCTCCAGGTGCGCTTCCTGGGCGTGGCCACGGTGCTGCTCGACGATGGCGAGACGGCGCTGCTGACGGACGGTTTCTTTTCCCGGCCGGACAAGCTCACCGCCTTCCTGGGCCGGGTGGAGCCCGACCGCCCGGCCATATCGCGCGGCCTGCAGCGCGCCCAGATCCGGGGGCGGCTGGCGGCCGTCATCCCGCTGCACTCGCACTACGACCACGCGATGGACGCGCCCGAGGTGGCGCGGCTGACCGGCGCCACGCTGCTGGGGTCGTCCTCCACGCTCAACGTCGGCCGGGGCTGGAACCTGCCCGAAGCGCAGATGCGCGAAGCCCGGCTGGGCGAACCCATGCGTTTCGGCCGCTTCACCGTCACGCTGTACCCGGCGGTGCACACGCCCACCGGCTTCACCGGCGGCGAGATCACCGCGCCGCTGCGTCCCCCGGCCCGCGCGACGGAATACCTGGAAGGGCAGAGCTACGCCATGCACGTCGAGCACGACGGGCGCACCCTGCTGATCACCGGGACGGCCGGCTACGTGCCGGATGCGCTCAAGGGCGTGCGCGCCGAGGTCGTGATGCTCGGCATAGGCGCGCTGGGGCCGCGCAGCGATGCCCAGCGCGAAGGCTACTGGCGCGAGGTGGTCGCCGCCACCGGCGCGCGGCGCGTGCTGCCCATCCACTGGGACGACTTCTGGCTGCCGTCCGACCAGCCCGTGAAGGCCATGCCGCCGCCGCTGGACCGCGTGGGCGTGAGCCTGGATTTCCTGCTCGCGCGCGGCAGGGCCGAGGGCGTCGAGGTCTGGCTGCCGCCGCTGTGGGACGCCATGGACGTGTTCGGCGCGTTGCCATCGGCAACCCGCTGACGCCGACTAGAATCGCGCCCCAAATCACCCGAGGAAGAGGAAGACATGATCAAGCGTATGTGGGGGCTGCGCCTGTGTGCCGTGCTCTTGGGCGCCTGCCTCGCCGCCGGTTCCGCCTGGAGCCAGGCGCCGACGGTCTCCAGGCACCTGGCGCCCGGATTCAGCGAGCGGCCCACGGGCAGCCGCATCGTGCTGGTGCCCACGGACACCGAACTGTTCTCCATCAGCGCCGGCGGCATGCAGGAGCCGCGCGCCGACTGGACCGAGACCGCACGCCGCAACCTGCGGCGCCACCTGATGGACGCCGCCCGGCTGGGCGACGTGAAGGAACTCGACGAACGAGCCCTGGACGATCTGGCCGAGATCAACGCCCTGCACGGCGCGGTGGCGCAGTCGGTGTTCCTGCACCACATGCTGGGCCAGGCGCTGCCCACCAAGGCCGGCCTGCTCGACTGGAGCCTGGGCGATGCCGTGGCGCCGCTGCGCGAGCGCACCGGCGCCGACTACGCGCTGTTCACCTGGGTCCGCGACAGCTACGCCAGCGCCGAGCGCAAGGCCACCATGGTGGTCATGGCCCTGCTGGGCGTGGGGCTGGTGGGCGGCGTGCAGGTGGGTTACGCGTCGCTGGTGGACCTGCGCGACGGCCGCGTGGTGTGGTTCAACCACCTGGCGCGCGGCACCGGCGACCTGCGCGAGGAGCAGGCGGCCAAGGAAACAGTCGAGGCCCTGCTCAAGAGCTTTCCGTCGCGCGCGAAGCCATGACGCCGCCTTCTGCCGGGAGCGCGCGGCTGTGGAGCCGGCGCACCTGCCTGCACTGCCTGGGCGCGGGCGCGCTGGGCTGGAGCCTGGGGGCGCAGGGTGCCGAACCGGCCGAGCCGGCCCTGCCCACCCGCTTCGTGCGGCCCGCGCTCGACACCGACGAAGGCGGCCTCTGGGCGATCATGGACCGCGAGGAGACCCGCCTGCGCCGCAGCCCCTTCCTGGTGCGCGACCAGCGCCTCACCGACTATCTCTACCAGCTGGTGTGCAGCCTGGGCGGCGAGCACTGCGCCGACGTGCGGGTGTACGTGGTGCGCACGCCGCTGTTCAATGCCTCCATGGCGCCCAACGGCATGCTGCAGGTCTGGTCCGGCCTGCTGCTGCGCCTGGAGAACGAGGCCCAGCTGTGCGCGGTGCTGGGGCATGAGCTGGCCCACTACCTTGAACGCCACTCGCTGGAGCGCCTGCGCGACGTGCGGGGGCGCTCCGCCTTCGGCCAGTTCATCGGCCTGTTCGGCGCCGTGGGTGCCCTGGCCCAGCTGGGCGTGCTGGCCAGCATGTTCGCCTTTTCGCGCGACCACGAGACACGCGCCGACCGCCTGGGCACCAGCCTGCTGCAGCGCGCTGGCTACGATGCCCGCGAGGCGGCCAGCGTCTGGGCCAACCTGATGGCCGAGGTCAAGGCCGGCGGCCACGAAGACCCGGCCCGGCGCAACCCCATGATGGCCACGCACCCCGCCATGGAGACGCGGCGCGACGACCTGCTGCAGCTCGCGGGCGGGCGGGGCGGTGAGACCCGCGAGCAGGCCTACGCCGGCATGATCGCCGCCCACCGCGCCAGCTGGCTGCAGGACGAGCTGCGGCGCGGCCAGTACGCCGAAACCCTGGCCCTGTGCGACCGCCTGCTGCAGCGCCAGCCCGACGACCTGCAGGCCCGCTTCACGCGCGCGCTGGCACGCCAGCAGCGCAACCAGCCGGACGACGCCACCGCCGCGCTGGACGACCTGCAGCAAGTGACGGCCCACGCCGACGCACCGCCGCAGGCCCACCGCGCCCTGGGGCTGCTGCACCGCCAGCAAGGTCAGAGCGGCCCGGCGCGGCAGGCCCTGCAACGATTCCTGGAACTGGCGCCCGACGCGCCGGACGCCGCCCTGATCCGAAGCCACCTGGAGCAACTGACCCCATGAAACGCCTTGCCTGCCTGGTCCTGGCCCTGCTGCTGACCGCCTGTTCGTCCATCGTCAAGGTGGAGGGCCCGCAAACCATCGGTGAACGCCTGAGCGTGCAGGTGCCCGACGCCTGGAACCGCCTCGCGGCGGCCGGTGGCGGGCAGCCTTTCGACCTCTGGACGCAGGAGGGGCTGGCGCTGGACCAGCTGCGCATCTGGGCCGGCGTCGCGCCGGGCGAGGCGCTGTACCGGCTGCCCTCGGGCGTCAATGCCAGGCCGCCGGTCTA
Source organism: uncultured Comamonadaceae bacterium (assembly GCA_946482115.1). The sequence goes on along the minus strand of CAMLQP010000209.1, from coordinate 1,430 downwards.
CACCAAGGGCATGAGCAGCGAGCAGCTGGTCGGCCTGATCGAGTCGCTCCATGCCCTGGACGGGTCGCTGGTGCAGGTCAGCAAGGTGCAGCCGCAGCCGTTCGCCGGCGTGGCCTCGGGCCTGAACGTGCAGTTCTCCGTGGTCCGCAAGCAGGATGACGTGCACCTGGAAGGCCAGGCCTGGCTGGCGGTGGAGCAGGAGCGGCTGTACGCCGTGGTGTTCACGGCACCGCGCCTGTCCTTCTACCCGCGGCTGCTGCCCAAGGCTCAGGCGGTGGCAGCCAGCGCGCGCATCCGCTCGCGCTGAAGCCAGCCCAGGCCGGTGCGGGTGCCGGCTGCCGGCCGGTATTCGCACCCCACCCAGCCACCGTAGCCGAGTTCGTCCAGCAGGGCGAACAGGTAGGGGTGATGGATCTCGCCCACGTCGGGCTCGTGGCGGCCCGGCACGCCGGCGATCTGCAGGTGGCCCACGCCGTCCAGGTGGCGCCGCAGCCGTGCCGCGAGGTCGCCTTCCATGATCTGGCAGTGGTACAGGTCCATCTGCACCCGCAGGCTGGCCTCGCCCACCTCGGCCACGGTGTCGTGGGCCTGCTGCTGCGTGGTGAGCCAGTAGCCTGGCATGTCGCGGGTGTTCAGCGGCTCGATCAGCAGGGTGATGCCCTCGGCGGCCACCCGGCGGGCGGCCCGTCGCAGGTTGGCCACGTAGACCGCCTGCTGCTCGGTGGCGGGCACGCCGGGCAGGCGCAGGCCGGCCATGGCGTGCAGGCGGCGGCAGCCGGTGGCGCGGGCGTAGGCCAGGGCCTGCTCCAGGCCGGCCGCGAACTCGGCCTCGCGCCCCGGGTGGCTGGCCATGCCGCGTTCGCCCGCGGCCCAGTTGCCGGGCGGCAGGTTGAACAGCACCAGATCGATACCGCTGGCGCGCAGCGCGGCCGCCAGCGCGTCGGCCGGTGCTTCGTAGGGAAACAGGCATTCCACGCCTTCGAAGCCGTCGGCCGCAGCAGCGGCAACGCGTTCGAGGAATGGGAATTCGTTGTAGAGCAGGGTCAGGTTGGCGGCGAAGCGGGGCATGGTCACGCCATGCTACCGACTTCCCGGAACACCGCCTGGTTGTGGGTCAGCCAATCGCGCGCGAGCCGGTCGTCCTGCTCGCCGGGGTGGAAGTCGGCGCGGAAGTAGCGCCGCCACGGCGCCCAGCTCTGGCGCAGCAGTCCATCGCGACCGAGCAGGTGCCGCCAGGCGCTGCGCCAGGTGCTCCACTTCCAGAGCTGGCCGCTCAGGCGCAGGTTCAGCACCGTCTGGCGCAGCGTGTCACCCAGGAAGACGGGGGTGATGCGCTTCATCCAGGTTCTGCGCCAGGCTTCGCTGCCGCCGAGCGCGCGGTAGAGGTCGAACGCGGTGCACTTGTGCTCGGCTTCCTCGGCGCTGTGCCA
>CAMLQP010000208.1 GCA_946482115.1 uncultured Comamonadaceae bacterium | reverse complement strand
GACGGAGGTGTCCAGCACCTCGTCGCCCACCACCACGCGAATCCCGCCGATGAGCTCGGGTTCGAGCTGCACCTGGACGTTGAGCTTGCGACCGAAGCGCTTCTCGAGCGTGACGGCCAGCTCGGCCAGGGCCGATGCATCGATGTTGAAGGCGCTGTAGACGATGGCGTCGGCGCTGCCGGCCTGTGCGTTCTTGAGCGCGTGGAACTGTGCGGCGATCTCGGGCAGCGCGGCCAGTCGGCCATTGTCGATCACGGTGCGCAGGAAGTTGCGCGCCATGTCGGACAGCGGCTGCCTGGCCACGCCGGCGAAGATGTCGAACACCTGCTGTGCCGATGCCTTGGGGTTGTCGGCGTACTGGCGCAGCTGGTCGTTGCCAGCGATCGCGGCGAGCTCATCGAGCCACGCCGCGGCGGCGGGGGCGTCAGCCTTGGCAGCCTGGAACAGGGCCTCGGCGTAGGGGCGGGCAATGGTGGCGAGTTCGGCCATGATCGGAAGTCCTCAGACGGTCGGTTCGGCTCAGAGCTCGGTCTTCAGGCGGCCCAGCAGGTCGGCGTGCACGCTGGCGTTCACCTCGCGACGCAGGATCTGCTCGGCACCCTTGACGGCCAGGGTCGCGACCTCTTCACGCAGCACCTCGCGCGCCTTGACGATCTGCTGATCGGCTTCCTGGCGGGCGGCGGCCACGATCTTGGCGGCTTCTTCGGTGGCGCGTGCCTTGGCCTCTTCGATCAGGGTCTGGGCACGGCGCTCGGCATCGGCCAGCCGGGTGGCAGACTCGTTGCGCGACTTGCCCAACTCTTCTTCCACGCGCTTGTTGGCCACGGCCAGTTCGGTCTTGGCCTTCTCGGAAGCGGCCAGACCTTCGGAAATCTTCTGCGCGCGTTCATCCAGCGCCTTGGCGATCGGGGGCCACACGAACTTCATCGTGAACCACACCAGGATCGCGAAAACAATGGCTTGCGCAAACAGGGTTGCATTGATGTTCATCGCAACGCCTTTCTGTCTGATGACAAGAGTGTTGACGCAATGGCTGCCGTGCGGCCGACCCTGCTCAGGGGGCCGGGCCGCGGGCGGCAGCCCAACCGATTACAGCGTGAAGGGGTTGGCGAACGCGAACAGCAGCGCGATGGCCACGCCGATCAGGAAGGCCGCGTCGATCAGGCCGGCCAGAATGAACATCTTGGTCTGCAGGTCGTTCATCAGCTCAGGCTGACGGGCCGACGATTCGAGGAATTTGCCGCCCATCAGCGCAATGCCGATGGAAGCGCCGATGGCGCCCAGACCAACGATCAGACCGCAAGCCAGTGCGACAAGACCCAGAACGTTTTCCATGATGACTCCTTTGAGATGAACGGAAAGTTGAGAAAGAAACGAAAAAAGAACCGATGCGTCGCGGGTTAGTGCGCGCCTTCAGTGCGCATCATGCGCCTGCCCTAGGTAGATGAGGGCCAGCATCATGAAGATGAACGCCTGCAGGGTGATGACCAGAATGTGGAACAGGGTCCACACCGTGCCGGCGACCAGGTGCCCGACGAAGAGCAGGCCACCCGTGAGCGACAGGGTGGCAAAGCCGCCCAGCAGCGCAATCAGCATGAAGACCAGCTCACCCGCGAACATGTTGCCAAACAACCGCATGCCGTGGGACACCGTCTTGGCCACGAACTCGATCATTTGCATGAGGAAGTTGACGACACCCAGCAGCAGCGCCCACACGGGGTTCTTGCTGGTGCCGAAGGGAGCGCACACGAGCTCGTGCGCCCAGCCGCCAACGCCCTTGATCTTGACGTTGTAGAACAGGCACAGCAGCAGCACCGAGACCGACAGACCCAGGGTCGTGGAAAGATCGGCCGTGGGCACGACGCGCAGGTAGTCCTTGAAGCCGAGGGCCGGGCCGGCGCTGTGCCACAGCAGGGGCAGCGCATCGACCGGCAGCATGTCCATGAAGTTCATCATGAAGATCCAGACGAACACCGTCAGGGCCAGCGGGGCCACCAGCTTGCGGCTCTGGGCGTTGTGGATCACCGATTTGGCCTGGTTTTCAACCATTTCGACCAGGATCTCGACCGCGGCCTGGAAACGGCCCGGCACGCCGGCATGCGCCTTGCGCGCGGCCAGCCACAGCACGAAGACGGTCAGCAGGCCCAGCACCGAACTGACCACCACCGAGTCGATATTGATGACGGAGAAGTCGACGATCGACTCCTGCTTCTTGTTCGTCAGGTGAACCAGGTGGTGGCGGATGTATTCGCCGGGAGTGGGTCCAGTACCTTCTGCTGCCATGTCAGTTACACCAATCTCACAGTTTCGTTTGCGGGCGACGGGCCCGGAACCAGAGCTCCAGCCAGTACGCCTTGAGAACCACCACCAGGCCGGCCACCAGGGCCAGCCAGTTCAGGTCGGCGACGATGCGCGGGGCCGACCACAACATGGCCAGCGCCAGCAGCAACTTGACGCCTTCCCACAAAAAGAAGCCCGCCAGCGAGGCCTGGGCCACGCCCGCGAACAGCCGGGACAACGCACTCGACGTCAGACCCCAGGCCATCACGGCCGTGGGCAGAACCACCGCGGCCGCACCGTACAGCACCGAGGCCGCCACCGACGCCCGGGCACTGATGCCCCAGGCCAGCCCGGCCGCCAGCAATGCCAGCAGCACCTGCCAGCCCAGCACCGTCCAGGGCGAATGACGCGGCTGGCCGGCTCGCCACTGCCGCGCTTCCTCGCGCGTCATCGGCTTGAAATCCTCTTCTTGTGCCCCATCTGCCCAGTCAGAAGCCGTGGCGGGGACGTCTTGAACGATTTTTGTCATCGCAAGTGTCGTTACAAAGACATCCCGGTTACAGATTCCCGACAGGCCGAAAGGCCAGCAAAGCCGCCCATTATACGTAGAAACCCCATGCGCCCGTCAATGCCGCCGTGCTGATCGGCACCGTCATTGACGGGCGGGGATAATCCGTGCATGAGCCCGTCCACGCCCGCCACCACAGCCCTGCCCGACCACCTCTGCTATATCAATGGCGAATACGTCGCCCTGAAGGACGCCCGCATCAGCGTGATGGACCGCGGCTTCATCTTCGGCGACGGCGTCTACGAGGTGCTGCCCGCCTACGGCGGCCGGGTGTTCCGGCTGGACCAGCACCTGGCCCGGCTGGACCGCTCGCTGGCCGAGCTGCGCATGGCCAACCCCCTCTCCCGTGCCGAATGGCTCGCCATTGCACGCCGGCTGATGACCAGCCACGCCGCCCAGACGGGCGCTGCCGACCAGCTGATCTACATCCAGGTCACGCGCGGCGTGGCCCTGCGCGACCATGTCATGACCGAAGGCATCGCGCCCACGGTCTTCGTGATGTGCAGCACCATGAAACCGCCCACCGAGGCGCAGCGCCGCGAAGGCGTGGCCTGCGTCACGGCCGACGACTTCCGCTGGGAGAAGGCCCACATCAAGAGCACCAGCCTGCTGGGCGCGGTGTTCGCGCGCCAGATCAGCGCCGACGCGGGTGCGCTGGAAACCGTGATGTTCCGCGACGGTTTCCTCAGTGAAGCAGCGGCCAGCAACGTCTGGCTGGTCAAGGACGGCGTGCTGACGGGCCCGCCCAGGAACAACCTGGTGCTCGAAGGCATCCGCTTCGGCCTGCTGGAGGAAATCTGCGCCACTGCCGGCATCCCGTTCGAGCTGCGGCCGATCCGGCGCGAAGAGGTGCTGGCCGCCGACGAGCTGCTGCTGTCCTCGGCGACCAAGGAAGTGCTGGCCATCACCCGCCTGGACGGCCAGCCGGTGGGCAGCGGCCAACCCGGCCCCATTTACCAGCGCCTGCACGCGGCCTACCAGAAAGCCAAGGCCGAACTGTCGGTCTGACCTGCCATGCGCGACATTCCACCCGAACAATCGCTGATCGAATACCCGAGCAACTTTCCCATCAAGGTGATGGGGGCGCACGTGGAAGGCTTTGTCGAGGCCATCACCTTGGTCGCACAGCATTTCGACCCCGGCTTCGACCCCGCCACCATCGAACACCGTCCCAGCAAGGGCGGCAACTACCTGGGGCTGACCGTCACCGTGCGCGTGACCAGCCGCGAGCAGCTCGATGAGCTCTACCGCACGCTGTCCAGCCACCCGATGGTGAAAGTCGTGTTATGAGGCCCCCACGCTCCGCCGCTGCGCGGGTCGCTGCCCCCCGGGGTGGCTGGCCCCGCCTTGGGGCGACCCGGCGGCGGGGCCGGTAATGGACATCCGCCGCCTCGGCCGGGTGGCCTACCGGCCCACCTACGAGGCCATGGTGGCCTTCACCGGCGCGCGCACGCCCGAAACCCCCGATGAACTCTGGCTGTGCGAGCACCCGCCGGTGTTTACCCAGGGCCTGGCCGGCCAGGCCAGCCACCTGCTGGCACCCGGCGACACCGAGGTGGTGCAGACCAACCGGGGGGGCCAGGTCACCTACCACGGCCCCGGCCAGGTGGTGGCCTACCCGCTGATCGACCTGAAGCGCGCCGGCTACTTCGTCAAGGAATACGTCTACCGGCTGGAAGAAGCCGTCATCCGCACGCTGGGGCATTTCGACATCACCGGCCACCGGGTGGCGGGCGCACCGGGCATCTACGTGCGGCTGGACGACCCCTCCAGCCACCTGGCGCTGACCGGCCCCGCCCCTGGCGGCGACCCGTTCCGGGGTCTCGGCAAGATCAGCGCGCTGGGCATCAAGGTCAGCCGCCACTGCACCTACCACGGCGTGGCGCTCAACGTGGCCATGGACCTGCAACCCTTCGAGCGCATCAACCCCTGCGGCTACGCCGGCCTGCGGACGGTGGATCTTTCTACAATGGGAGCCCCAGCCGACCCGGCCGACGTGGCCGAGGCACTGGCCGGAAACCTGCGGGCGCTGCTGGCGCCCTGACGACCATGGACACACCCACCCCCACCAACGCGCCCCCGGCCTACGACCCCAGCGCCAAGCAGAAATCGGCCGCCAAGGTCTCGCGCATCCCCATCAAGGTCGTACAGGCCGAGGTGCTCAAGAAGCCCGAGTGGATCCGCGTCAAGGCCGGCAGCCCCAGCACCCGCTTCTACGAGATCAAGGACATCCTGCGCGCCAACAAGCTGGTGACGGTGTGCGAGGAAGCCAGCTGCCCCAACATCGGCGAATGCTTCGGCAAGGGCACGGCCACCTTCATGATCATGGGTGACAAGTGCACCCGCCGCTGCCCGTTCTGCGACGTCGGCCACGGCCG
>CAMLQP010000207.1 GCA_946482115.1 uncultured Comamonadaceae bacterium | reverse complement strand
CGCGTGCCATGGGCGAGTTCGGCGCGGTCTCGGTGGTCTCGGGCCACATCCGGGGCCAGACCAACACCATGCCGCTGCACGTCGAGATCCTCTACAACGAATACCAGTCGGTGGCCGCCTTCGCGGTGGCCTCGCTGCTGGCCCTGCTGGCCATCGTCACGCTGGTCGTCAAGAGCGTGGTCGAGTGGCGCCACGAGCGCGAACTCAAGGCCGCTGCCGCGCTGCCGCCCGAACGGCCCCTGCAACTGAAAGAAGCCGTATGAGCGCCGCGCAGGGCCGCCCCAAGCAAGCTCGCACCGCAGTGCGCAGCACGGAGGTTATCTAAATGAGCATCGAAATCCGCAACGTCTCCAAGCACTTCGGCACGTTCCACGCGCTGAAGGACGTCAGCCTCGACATCGCATCGGGCGAGCTGCTGGCCCTGCTGGGCCCCTCGGGTTGCGGCAAGACCACGTTGCTGCGCATCATCGCGGGCCTGGAGACGGCCGACACCGGCTCCATCCTGTTCAGCGGCGAGGACGCCACCGACAAACACGTGCGCGAGCGCAACGTGGGCTTCGTGTTCCAGCACTACGCGCTGTTCCGCCACATGACGGTGTTCGAGAACGTGGCCTTCGGCCTGCGTGTCAAGCCGCGCGGCCAGCGCCCCAGCGAGGCACAGATCAAGGCCAAGGTGACCGACCTGCTCAAGCTGGTGCAGCTCGACTGGCTGGCCGACCGCTACCCCTCACAGCTGTCCGGCGGCCAGCGCCAGCGCATCGCCCTGGCGCGCGCCCTGGCGGTGGAGCCCCAGGTGCTGCTGCTCGACGAGCCCTTCGGCGCGCTGGATGCCAAGGTGCGCAAAGAGCTGCGCCGCTGGCTGCGCCGCCTGCACGACGAGCTGCACGTGACCTCCATCTTCGTGACGCACGACCAGGAGGAGGCGCTGGAAGTGGCCGACCGCGTGGTGCTGATGAACCAGGGCCAGGTCGAGCAGGTCGGCACGCCGCAGGACGTGTGGGACCAGCCCGCCAGCCCCTTCGTCTACGGCTTCCTGGGCGATGTCAACCTGTTCCACGGCCGTGCCCACGAGGGCCTGCTGCACCTCGACGGCGTGGACAGCGGCGCCACCATCGCCACGCCCGAACATGCCGAAGCGCGCGACGCCCGTGCCTTCGCCTACGTGCGTCCGCACGACCTGGCGGTGCAGCGCTACACACCCGGGGCGGTGGGCATCGTGGCCGAACTGCAACGCTCCATCGTGGTGGGCCCGGTGGCCCGCCTGGAGCTGCTGCCGGTGGACGCCGAGGCGCCCAGCGGCCACGACCCGCTCATCGAGGCGCAGATCGGCGCCGAGCGCTTCCGCGAACTGGGCCTGAAAGAGGGCGACACGGTGGTGGTGTCGCCGCGCAAGGCGCGCGTGTTCCTGCAGCCGCAGGCCGCCTGATGCTCAGGCGTAGGTGACCCAGCCCGCGTAGTCCGCGCCGTCCAGGTGCGGCAGCGTGTTGTAGGTCACCAGCGCGTGGCGCTTGGGGTTGAACGCGAGTTCGGACACGGCGCTGTTGCGGATGCGCAGGTTGAGCTCGATGGTGGTCTCGGGCGAGGTGCCCAGCACCTGGCCCACGGCGGTCGAGATCGGCCCGCCGCTGGAGACGATCAGCACGTTCTTGCCGCTGTGCTCGCGCCGCACCAGGTCCAGCGCGCCCATCACGCCGGCCACGAAGCCGTCGTAGCTGGGCATGCCGCGCGGGCTCACCGTGCCGGCCATCCATTGCGTGAGCCCGTCGCGAAGCAGGCGGAAGTGGTGCCGGTAGAGCTCGGGCGTGTCGGGTTTCTGCAGCGGCTGCGGGTGGATGGCGGCAATCACCGCGGCGCTGTCGTATTCATCGAGGCCGGGCCAGACCAGCGGCTGCAGCGCCTCGTCGCCCAGGCCCTCGCGGATGCCTTCCCAGGTCTGCGCGTGGCGCCGCAGGCTGCCGGTGATGACGGCGTCGAAGCGCTGGCCGCGCGCCTTGAAATACTCGCCCAGGCGCACGCTCTGGCGGCGCCCCAGGTCGCTGAGCTGGTCGTAGTCGTCGGCGCCGAACGAGGCCTGGCCATGGCGCACGAGGTAGAGGGTTCCCATGCCGCCATTGTCGGCAGATGCCTGGCGCCTGTCGGTCGCGCAGGCGCCAGCGGCGCCCGCCGCAGTCGCGCAGGCGTCAGCCCAGCAGCACCCGGGCGAAGGCGTCGCTGTCCACGTTGCCGCCGCTGAGGGTCAGGCCCACGCGCTGGCCGCGCAGGGCGTCGCGCTCCCGCCAGGCGGCGGCCAGGGCGGCGGCACCCGCGCCCTCGGCCACGTTGTGGGTGTCGGCGAACAGCCAGCGCATGGCCTGCGCCACCTCGTCGTCGCCGACCGCCACGATGTGGTCCAGGTGGCGCAGCAGCAGCGCGAGCGCGTCGGCATCGGCCAGGCGCACCGCCATGCCGTCGGCCAGCCGGGTGGTGACGGGGGCTTCGACCACGCGCCCGGCCGCGAGCGAGTCGGCGTAGGTGGTGGCGCCGGTGCTGACCACACCCACCACCCGCGTGCGCAGGCCCAGGGCCTCGCGCGCGGCGATGGCGGCGCAGGCGCCCGAGCCCAGCCCGATGGGCACGTAGACCACGTCGAGGTCGGGCACGGCGCGCAGCAGTTCCCACCAGTAGGTGGCGACGCCGCAGACCAGGTCGGCGTGGAAGCTGGGCACCATGTGGGCGCCGCGCCCGGCGGCGAGCGCGATGGCGTGCTCGCGCGCGGCCTGGAAGTCGTCGCCATGTTCGATCAGGTTCACGCCCAGTGCGCGCATGGCCGCATTCTTCTCGGCCGAGTTGCCATGCGGGACGACGATGGTGCAAGGCACGCCGTGCGCGCGCGTGGCCCAGCCCACGCTCTGACCGTGGTTGCCGCGCGTGGCGCTCATCACCTCGCGCGGCAGCCGGCCTTCTCGCGCGAGGCGGTCGAAGTAGACCAGCCCGCCCCGGATCTTGAAGGCGCCCACCGGCGTGTGGTTCTCGTGCTTGAGCCAGCAGTCGGCGCCCAGGCGCTCGGACAGGCGGGCCCAGCGGTACTGGGGCGTGGCGGCGAAGTCGCGGTAGACCACCCGCGCGGCGGCTTCGATGTCGGTCAGCGTCGGCAGTTTCATGGGCAGCTTCACGTGCTGTGCAGCACCACCGGGCCAGCCGGGGTGTCGAGTGCGGCGCCCAGACGGGCCGGGCCGTCCCGGATGTCCAGGCTGTCGAGGCCAACGGCGGCGCAGGCGCGCCGCAGCGCGTCGGCCTGCGGGTGGCGCAGCTGCAGGCCCCGCAGGCGCAGGCCGCTCGCGGGCATGTGGCTGGCGGGGTGGGTGTCGCCCCATTCGATCAGCGTGGGCAGCGCGCCGTCGAACAGCCGCTGGCCGTCGTCGCGCACGGTGATGCGCCACTGCAGCAGGCCCGCCGGGGTGGCGCGCGTGGCCGGCACCACGCTGCCCCGGTCCAGCCCCAGGCACGCCAGCGCGGTCACGGCGGCGGCCGCGTCCGGCACCCGCGCGACCCAGTGGATCAGCTGGGGGCCTTGGGCGGCCAGGCGCGCCTGCAGCACGGGGTCGTCGAGGTCGAACCAGCGCCGCTGGCCCGGGCCGCGCAGGGGCGTGGCCGCCGGGTTGATGGCGATGATCTCCAGATAGGGCGGCGGTTCACCGCCCGGGGCGCGGGCGTCGTCCAGCCGCAGCAGGCGGTTGTGGGTGCCCATCAGCGGGTGTTGGCCGCCGGGGCCGGGCACGATGCCCAGCGTGCGTTCGCACCAGGCCGCGCCGGCTTCGAGGCTGGCGGCGGCCACCACCAGGTGGTCCAGGCCGGCCGCCGCGTTCACAGCGTGACCTGCCCGGTGATGCAGGTGACCACGTCGCCGCCGACCCAGACGCGGCCGTCGCCGCTGCGGTCGATGTGGACGCGGCCGTCGCGGCCCAGCCTGCGGCCCTGGTGGGCGGTGTAGCGCTCCGGGGCCAGGTTCTCGTCCATCAGCCACTGGGCCAGGCCGGCGTTGAGGCTCCCGGTCACCGGATCCTCGTCAATGCCCATATGGGGCGCGAAGGTGCGCACTTCCAGGTGCTCGCGGGTGTCCGGATCCTGCCAGGCGGCCAGCGCCACGCCGGCCCCCAGCGACTGGAGCGCGCCGAGGTGGGGCTGAGCGGACAGCACCGCCTGGGCCGATTCGAGCAGCAGGGTGTGGAACACCGGGCCGTTGTCCAGCGTCTGCGAGGCGGCGATGGCGCGGGGCGGCAGCCCCACGGTGTGCGCCAGGTGGGCGAGCAGCGCGGCGCTCAGCGGGTGCCGCTCCAGCGGCGGCGCGGCAAAGGCGAGCCGCGAGCCGTTGCGCCGGATGTCGACCACGCCGCGCTGGCTCTCCTGGCGCACCACGCCGTCCTCGCGGGGGCGGCCGCCGGCCTCCAGCCAGACGTGGCAGCTGCCCAGCGTGGGGTGGCCGGCAAAGGGCAGCTCGCCCGAGGGCGTGAAGATGCGCAGCCGGTAGTCGGCGCCGGCCGCGCGGCCGGCTGCGGTGGGGGGCAGCACGAAGGTGGTTTCGCTCAGGTGCGTCCAGCGGGCGAAGTGCTGGAGTTCGCCGTCCGCTAGGTCGGCGGCCTCCATCACCACGGCCAGGGCATTGCCCAGGTAGGGGACGTCCGTGAAGACGTCCACCTGCTTGAAAGGTCGTTGTTTCATCGATGCGGGGGGGGTGAGGCCGCATGATGCCAGAGGACGCGGGGGCCGATGTAGCGGTTTGCTACAGCAGCACGCGGTCGGTGATGCAGGTCACCGAGGCGCCGCCCACCCAGACCTGGCCGGCGGCGTCGCGTTCCACGAACACGCGGCCCGCGCGCCCCAGGGCGGTGCCCTGCGCGGCCACGTAGCGCTCGGGTGCCAGGCCGGCTGCGATCAGCCACTGGCCGAGTGCCGCGTTCAGGCTGCCGGTGACGGGGTCTTCGGCCATGCCGGTGTTGCCAGGGAAGAAGGCGCGCACCTCGAAGTCGGTGTGTCCGGCGCCGGGGGCGATCACGCCGACCTTGCCGCGGGGCCCGACCACGCCGATGTCCAGCCCGGCCAGCACCTGGGCGTCGGGCCGCAGCGCCAGCACCTGCGCGGCGCTGCCCAGCAGCACGCCGCGCCAGTTGGGGCCGTTGTCGCACCAGGCATGCGCCACGATGTCCGGGCGCGCCACGCCCAGGCCGCGCGCGATCAGCGCCACGTCGGCCTCGTCCAGCGGGCCGCTC
>CAMLQP010000206.1 GCA_946482115.1 uncultured Comamonadaceae bacterium | reverse complement strand
GCGTCTTGAGTTCGGCGAGCGAGCGCAGTTTCATGGTGGCGCGATTTTCGCGCACACCTCAAGTCCGCCGAGGGTCAAGGACATCCTTTCAGATGCCGCAGGCTGGGAGCTGACGCTGCATGGACCATCTTCGGCGACCGTACGCCGCGTTCCAATAGCTGCGCGCCTTCACGGCAGCTTGAGCGGAATTCATGGGCATCGACACCACGGGCATGTTCCAGTAGCTGCACGTTTTCACGGCAGCTTGATCGCTCTGCATCGTGGTGCACAAGTACTTGATGTTCCAGTAGCTGCCCGTTCTTACAGCGGCTTGAGTCACACATCCAGTCGTACTCGGCCCACGCCGGTTCCAGTAGCTGCAAATTCTCACGGCAGCTTGATCCGAGTACTTGCTGATCACCAAGCTCACCCAGTTCCAGTAGCTGCACGTTATCACGGCAGCTTGATCGCCCTTGGCCTTGCTGAAATGCTTGCAGTCGTTCCAGTAGCTGCACGTTTCCACGGCAGCTTGATCCGCGTCGTTTGGCCCGTCCGAGCTTGTGATGTTCCAGTAGCTGCGCGTTCTCACGGCAGCTTGATCCCTTGCGCGCCGAGGCAGTGGCTTCGTCGTGTTCCAGTAGCTGCACGTTCTCACGGCAGCTTGATCAGCGAAGATCGTCACCAGCACGTAGTTGATGTTCCAGTAGCTGCACGTTTTCACGGCAGCCTGATCCCAAATAGCGCAAGTCAACTCGGCTCAAAGCTTTTCCCAGCGTCGAGTGCTTCCAGCGCCTGCATGCGCAGCCGGTGGTGGGCGTCGGCGTGGTGGTTTTTGCACAGCACCACCACCTCGTCCAGCGTGGTGCGGCGTTCGCCTTCGGCCAGCGGGCGGGTGTGGTGCACGTCCAGCAGGTGCAGGGCCGTGACGCTGCAGCCTTCGGCAACGCAGCGGGCGCCGTGGTGCCGCAGCGCGGCGGCCCGCAGGCTCGCGTTGCGTTCGCGGTTGAAATGCGCTTGCAGCACCTGGGCACCTTCTTCGAAGCCATTCCAGTCCACCGTGAAGCGCGCCGGTATGGCGCTGCGGAGGTTGTCGCGACTGCTGCGCGGGTCCAGCAACAGCAGGCGGCAGTGCGCGTCGGGCGTGCGCAGGCCGCGGTGCAGGCCCTGGTTGGTGCGCCGGGTGGCGACGACCTGGCTGTCGATGTAACGGGTGATCTGCCGCCCGTCCACGCTGACCGGTGGGCCGTAGGGCGTTTTGGGAATGACCACGGTCTTCCAGCGCAGGCGCGGCGAGTCCAGCCCGGTCCAGGCGCCGGCGGCCAGCAGGATGCCGTCGTCCGGGCAGCGCGCCACCGCATCGGCCAGCGGTTCGCCTTCGGCCCGCACGGTGGCCATGGGCAGCAGTCGGCCCAGCTCGGCGGTTTGCTGGTGGCTGGTGGTCAGCACCAGCACCGGCCGTTCGGCCTGGGCGATGCGCAGGGCCACTTCGCTCGCGCTCAGTTCGTCGGCCGCGACGTCCACGCTGAGCTGGCCGTGCTGGCGTGGTTCGATGTGCCGGCTTTCTGGCGCGATGCTGGTCAGGCCCAGGGCGCGGCAGAAGTGGTCAAACCGCCCACCCACCTGCAGGGTGCCACTGGTGAAGATGCAGCGCGGCACGCCCTGCAACAAGGGTTTGAGCATGCGGCCCGGCATGCGGTGGCGCAGTACCAGGGCGCCATCGTCGTCATGGCCGACCACCTTCCAACCGGCAGGGTGTTCGCAGGCATAGACGATGGCTTGTGCGCTGGCTCTGACCTCGAGCTCGGTGGACGCTTGCAGCACGCGCTGGGCAGCGGCCTGCGGCGGCAGGCCTTTGGCCCCGCAAGTTGCGAGCGTGTCGGCGTCGATGCGGAAGCTGCTGCGCAGGTCGGCGGCGTCGGCCAGCAGGTCGGCTTCGTCGAACAGAACCACCTCGCGTTGCCGCAGGTCGGCATAGCCGGGGTGCAGGCTGTCGATGAGGGAGGCCGCGTGCGTGATCACCAGCACCTGGGCCGACAGAGCCTGTTGCCGGTGTTCGCGGTACTCGGCGTCGGTGGTGAAGCTGGCGCGGGTCTGCAGGGCGCTGACGGTGCAGGTTTGACCGTCCAGAGCGGAGCGCAGGGCGTCACTGTCCAGGTACTGGGCGATGAGTTGGCGCGTGCTCATGGCGATGGCCACGCGCAGGCCCGAACGCAGCAGCGGGATGCTGTAGCCGTGGGTCTTGCCCAGCCCGGCCGCGGCGCCGGCCAGCAAAGGCGGGCCGGGGCGCAGGGCGGTTTCGATCAGGCGGGCGTATTGCCGCTGTTCTTCGCTGCGAAAGCTCATGCGGCGGCGCTGGCGGCGCTGGCGGTGTTCAGGAAGTTGCGGCCCTCGTCGGTCCATTCCACTTGCGCTGGAGCCCGGCCACCAAAACCGACGACCACCAGCACGCTGCCTTGCGCGTCCTTGAAGGTGGCTCGGCCGCGCACCTCGCCGCAGCCCCGGGCGCGCTGGGCGCCCAGATACGGTTGACGGCTGAAGCTGTCCACGGCCTGCACCAGCATGTTCAGGTCGTGGGCCTGGGCGCCATTCACGGTGAGGCTGCCCAGCAGGGTGATGCCCAGCGGAATCACCTGCAGCTCCAGCAGGTGCTTGGTGTTGTCCGAGGTGTCCTCGCCTTTGCGGGTCTTTTTGAGCTCTTTGAGTTCTTCCAGTTTGGCAGTCAGCTCGGCGAGCCGGGCTTCGTCTTTGGCCTTGCGGGCGGCGCCGAGTTCGCGCATGGTCAGCTTGATCAGGGCTTCGGCCTTGGAGGCCAGACCCTGGCTGTTCTGGCGCTCGTAGAGCCGGTCCTGCTCCGTCTCGTCCAGCAGATCCATCATGTCTTCGTTGCTGTCGAGGTCGCGGCGGATGTGGCTGACGGTGTCGGGCAACACGTTCACCTCGGGCAACAGATGCGACACGAACAGGCGGCTGGCCACTTTCCAGGTGCCGAACAGGTCGAGCAGCGGGTTCTGGGCCCGGAAGACCCGCTGTTCGCGCAGGCGGATGGCTTCGGGCTCGGCGTCTTCCTCGGGGCGCAGGTCCTGCCCGAGTGCGAGCAGGTAGGCGTCTTCGAGCTTGGCCTTGCCGGGGCGGGCGCGCAGTTCGGCCAGGGCTGCCTCGTGGCGCAGGCGGCCCCGCAGTTGCGCTGCCGGGATGAACACGGTGCGCTGGTGGCGGCCTTCGGCGTCCACGCCCCGCGTGAGCAGGGGCAGGCCTTCGGTTCCGTGGTGGGTGAATGTGAGGGGCTGGAGGGTGTGCAGTTGCAGTTCTGCGGTGATGAAAGAACGTTGCGTCATGGTGTGACTCCCTGGGGTTATTGGACGATGAGGAGGTTCAGGCCGAAAGCGCTGCCGATGCGGCCGATGCCTTTGACGAGGCAGTTGGCAAAGGCCTGGGGGTCAGTGACCTTGAGCAGGCCGGTGAACTCTGTGGCGTCGATGGAGAAGCGGCGCCCGTTGTGCGTTTCCACCTGCCGCATGCCGGACGACACATGCACGCCGACGATTTCAAAGCCGTGTTTGAGGGCGCGCTTTTCCAGCCATTCGCGCCGACCCCGCCAGTCGCCCAACGGCAGGTAGCGGTTTTTGTGGCCACTGGCGTAGGACACGCAGGCGGTGGTGGTGAAGGCCAGCAGCTTGCCGACCGGGTATTCGGGCGGCACCGCTTCCTCGGGACGGATACGGACCTGGGTGCCTTCGTCAGCCCAAAGGGCAGGTTTGCCATCGCGGAACTGTTCGACGATGCGGTGCAGGGCGTAGCCGCGCACGCGGGCGGGTTTATCGATCACGATGTCCATGTCTTCTCCTGAGTGGCATCAAAGGTCTTGACTTCGCCCTCGCTGCACAGCCGCGCCGCCCGAGGGTCGTGGGTGACGAACAGGTCGCGTGCGGTCATGGTGCGTTTGCCCAGGGCCAGCAGCATGCAGGGTTGACCCGTCTTCAGAGCGTCCTGAATAGCGGTCTTTCGCTCCATGTCGTGGCGAAAGCCGGCCTCTGGCATCGCCTTGAAGCTGGTGGCGGTCCAGTGGGGCGTGATCACCATCCAGCACGAAGACAGGCGTAGCGTCTTTCCCGTGTGCAGGGGCAGGGCGGTGGCAAAGAGCGCGTCGGCATCGTTCACCGGATCGCTGCTCTTGAGTTGCGCGGGCAGCAGACGGTAGCCCGCGTGCTGCATGAAGAATTCGGGGCCGTTCATGTCAGACCCCCACTGGGACGAAGCACCGGTCGCGGTTGCGAACCTCCCAGTACGGCGCCTTCCAGGCGGCCTCGACCGGCACCCAGTCGCCGCCTTCGGTCCAGCGGGCGGTTGGCACCGGGCGCAGGGGTTCGCCGGCATAGCCCACCAGTCCGTCCAGCTCGCCGCCCTCGACCTCCCAACGGGCGACTTCGCCATAGCCTGCGGACCGCTTCTTGCCGATGAAGCGCACGGGTTGCAGCCCCTCCAGCACCGCATCGGCGTGGCCGGTTGCGTACCACTCAATGGCGCGGGCAACCGTGGCCTGGTAGCCATTGATGATGTTGCCCGCTTCGCGCTGCCTGGACAGACCGACGCGCAGGTCGCCGTCCTTGGTGTTGGGGTTTAGAACGTCCAGCCAGTGAGGCGAATGCTCCGGTCGCATGCTGGCGACGAATGAGGCCCGCTGGCTGGCAACGGCATCGACGGCAAAACCAGAACTCGCGAAGTACAGGTCCTGTTCGCATCTGAGCAGGTCTGACACGTCGCCGCGCGACAGGATGGCCATGAGCAAGGCATCCAGCGTGACGAAGCCCCGTCGGATGATGGGGCTGCGCAGATGCGCTCGAAGAACGAATGGTTTCAAGACTCCCTCCTGTTCCTGATGGACGACGGTTGCACGCCCGGCTCCAGGCCTGGGCCTGAAGTCGTGTGCAGAGCTTATGCCAGGCTGTCGACGGGCGGTGTCCGGGAAAAGGCGGGGCCGATTCAGACCATGCCCATTTCGGCCATCGACGCCGCCTGCTCGCGCGTCACGATGAAATGGTCCAGCACGCGCACATCCACCAAAGACAGCGCGGCCTTGAGCGATTGCGTCAGCGTTTCGTCGGCGCGTGAGGGCTGGGCGGTGCCGCTGGGGTGGTTGTGTGCCAGCACCACGGCGGCGGCGTGGTGGTGCAAGGCGCGCAGCACCACTTCGCGCGGGTACACGCTGGTCTGCGTCAGCGTGCCGCGGAACAGCTCTTCGAGCGCGATCAGCCGGTTCTGGCTGTCCAGGAAC
>CAMLQP010000205.1 GCA_946482115.1 uncultured Comamonadaceae bacterium | reverse complement strand
GCACGCCGATCAGCGTGCCCAGCAGGCAGCCGATGAAGGCGTAGATCAGGTTCTGCATCGTGAAGGCGACGCCGAAACCCAGGGCCAGGTGTTCAAACAGTTCCATGACGAGTGTCCCCGTGGGTGTCTAAGGTTGTTATTGGGTCAGGAAGGCAGGCCACACGGGGAACTGCAGGTTCAGCAGCTTGACGAAGGCGACGTAGCTGCCGATGGCCAGGATGGTGGCCAGGACGAGCACCGACTTGATGCTGAACTGGTCACCGGCCAGGCTGGCGACGATGGTCAGGCCGTAGATGGCGACGATCAGCCCGAACTGCGGGATGCCCAGTGCCGGCACGCCGACCAGCAGGGCGCCGAACGTCAGGTTGGCACCCAGGATCAGCGCCAGCGGCTTGAACGCCCATTTGCCGATCTTGTCGCCATCGGGCGTGCCCTTGCGCAGCGCCACCAGGGAGATGATCACGCCGATGCCCGCCAGGATGATCCCCAGCAGGAAGGGAAAGTAGCCCGGACCCATGCGGGCCGCCGTGCCCAGCGAGTAGTCCACGGCACCGATGGCGAACGCGGCGCCGACCACCGAGAACATCAGGCCGGCGAAGAAGTCTTTCTGACTCTTGATCAACACAATCTATCTCCTCTGGTTTTCGCAACCCGTGGATTCTCAGCGTCTTTGCCCGCGGGGCAAATGTGGGTTTCACCTATTTTTACGGGTGTTCCGACGCAAGGGCGACACGGTCGAACAGCCGCAGGAAGTTGGCCGTGGTCGCTTCGGCGACAGCTTCGGGCGACAGGCCCTTGAGTTCGGCAATCTGCCGCGCCACCCAGGGCACGTAGGAGGGGTTGTTGGTCTTGCCCCGGTGCGGAACGGGCGCCAGATAGGGGCTGTCGGTTTCGATCAGCATGCGGTCGAGCGGGACAAACCGTGCCACTTCTCGCAGATCGGCGGCGTTGCGGAAAGTCAGGATGCCGGAAAAGGAGACATGGAAGCCCAGGTCGAGCGCGGCACGCGCCACCGCCTGGGTTTCGGTGAAGCAGTGAAAGACGCCACGCGCCGCCGTTTCACCAGCACCGAAACCGCCCTCCTCGCGCAGGATGGCCAGCGTGTCGTCGGAGGCGCTGCGGGTGTGTATCACCAGCGGCAGCCCGGTCTGGCGCGCAGCGCGGATGTGCACGCGGTAGCGCTGGCGCTGCCACTCCATGTCGGCGATGCTGCGGCCGTTGAGGCGGTAGTAGTCCAGCCCGGTCTCGCCGATGCCGACCACGCGCGGCAGCGCCGCGCGGCTGAGCAGGTCGTCCAGCGTGGGTTCCTGGATGTCTTCGTTGTCAGGGTGCACGCCCACCGTGGCCCAGAAGTTGTCGTGCCCGGTGGCCAGGGCGTGCACGTCGGGGAATTCCTCCAGCGTGGTGCAGATGCACAGCGCGCGGTCGACCTGGGCCTCGGCCATGGCGGCGCGTATGGCTGGGATCTGGCCCTGGAAATCGGGGAAGTTGAGGTGGCAGTGGGAGTCGGTGAACATGCGGACACGCGGCGGGAGCGGGCCCGCCGGGATTCAGACGGTTTGCGTGGAGCGGTCGGAGCCCAGGTGGGCGCCGAGGATCTCTTCGATGCGGGTCTTGAGTAGGCGGGTCTTCTCGTCGTTCGGGAAGCGCACGCCTATGCCCTGCGTGCGGCCACCGTGCGCATTGGCCGGCGTGATCCAGGCCACCTTGCCCGCAACGGGGTAGCGCGTGGTGTCGTCGGGCAGCGTGAGCAGCACGTAAACGTCCATGCCCAGCCGGTATTCCTTGGACGAGGGCACGAAGATGCCGCCTTCGGAGAACAGCGGGACATAGGCTGCGTACAGCGCCGCCTTTTCCTTGATCGCCAGCTGGATGACGGTGGGCCGCACGCCCGCGCTGCCGTTGACGGAATCGCCAGCAGGCAGTGGTGTGACGGATGTCGCGGCCGCAGAACTCATGACGCGGGAGTTTACGGGTTGTTACGGCCGTGTGCCATCGCCAGCACTTCGCGCGAGCGGGCGCCCCAGGCTTGCAGCATCAGGCCGGCATTGAATGGGTGCTCGACATGGCGGGCGCTGGCCGCGAGCTCCTTGGACCACTGCGACAGCACCCGCAGGCCCGGCGGCCTGGGCAGGCGCTCGCGCGCGAAGAAGCGGGGCTCGCCGCCCGCGCGCACCGTCATCAGGTCGTGGCAGAGCTTGTGCAGCACGTCAAGCTGGCGGTCCGGCGCCCAGTCGGCCAGCGTGGACAGGTCGCCGCGTGCCACGGCCGCCGGCAGCCCGTCCCAGGTCCTGGCATCCAGACCGGCCTGGGACCAGGCGAGGGCGTCGTCCGGCCGGCCGCCAGCGGCCGCGAGCCACACGCGGGCGGCGGTTTCGTCCGCGCCGGTCTGCTGCTGCAGCCAGGCCAGGGCCTGCGGGGCCTGCGGCCACGCCAGCGCATGGGTGAGGCAGCGGCTGCGTATGGTGGGCAGCAGCTGGTGCGCCGCTTCGGTGGCCAGGATGAAACGCACCGCGCCCACCGGCTCCTCCAGCGTCTTGAGCAGCGTGTTGGCGGCTTCGGTGTTCATGCGCTCGGCCGGGTAGATCAGCACCACCTGCGTGTCGCCGCGCGACCGGGTGAACTGGGTGAACGCCACCGCCTCGCGCGTGGCCTCCACGCGGATCTGCTTGCTGGCCTTGATCTCCTTCTTGTCGATGCGGTCCTGGGTCTTTTCATCCAGCGGCCAGCCCAGCTCGATGGACAGGGTCTCGGGCAGCAGCACGCAGAGGTCCGGGTGGGTGCGCACGTCCACCGCGTGGCAGCTGGAGCAGGTGCCGCAGGCGCCCTGCGCCGTGGGACGCTCGCACAGCCAGGCGCGCGCCAGCGCCAGTGCCAGCGGGTACTGCCCCAGGCCCGAAGGTCCAGCCAGCAGCAGCGCATGGCCGCGCTGCTGCAGCAGGTTTTCCAGCTGCGACTGCAGCCAGGGCGCCAGCGTCGCGGGTTCGCTCATGCGCCCTCCTTCCACCACGGGCGGCGGCGGCAGGCGGCCAGCACGTCGCGCCACACGGCCTCGGGCGCCTGGTCGGCGGCGATGCGCTCGAAACGGCCGGCATCGGCCGCGCGGCGGGCCGCGTAGCCCGCCGACACGCGGCGGAAGAATTCGACCGGCAGCGCCTCGAAGCGGTCGGGCGCGCGCGCGCCGGCCAGCCGCTGCGCGGCCATCTCGGCCGGCAGGTCGAACCACAGCGTCAGGTCGGGCTGCAGCACCTCGCCGCCGGGCTGGCCCTGCACCCAGCGCTCCAGCGTGGCCAGCGTGGCCAGGTCGAAACCGCGCCCGTGACCCTGGTAGGCAAAGGTGGCGTCGGTGAAGCGGTCGCACAGCACGGCCTCGCCGCGCGCCAGCGCCGGGGCGATGACCTGGGCCACGTGCTCGCGCCGGGCGGCGAACATCAGCAGTGCCTCGGTCAGCGGGTCCATGGCCTCGTGCAGCAGCAGCTCGCGCAGCCGCTCGGACAGCGGCGTGCCGCCGGGCTCGCGGGTCAGCACCACGGTGCGGCCCTGGCGCCGCAGCGCCTCGGCCAGCGTGGCGATGTGCGTGGACTTGCCGGCGCCGTCTATGCCTTCGAAGGTGATGAACAGGCCGGTCATGTCAGCGCTGGAGTTGGAAGCGGCGCACCGCCTGGTTGTGGGCATCCAGCGTTTCGCTGAACTGGCTCGATCCGTCGCCGCGCGCCACGAAGTAGAGCGCCCGCGTGTTCGCGGGCCGCACGGCGGCCAGCAGCGCGTCGCGCCCGGGCATGGCGATGGGCGTGGGCGGCAGCCCGGCGCGGGTGTAGGTGTTGTAGGGCGTGTCGGCCTCCAGGTCCCGGCGGCGCAGGTTGCCGTCGAAGCGTTCGCCCAGGCCGTAGATCACGGTCGGGTCGGTCTGCAGCCGCATGCCGATGCGCAGCCGGTTGGCGAACACGCCGGCGACCTGCGCCCGGTCGCTGGCCTGGCCGGTCTCCTTTTCGACGATGCTGGCCAGGATCAGGGCGTCATCCGGCGAGCGCAGCGGCACCGCGGGGTCGCGCGCGGCCCAGGCCTCGCCCAGCTCGCGCTGCATGTTCTGGGCTGCCAGCCGCAGCACGGCCGAAGCCGGCGACCGCTTGGCGTAGCGGTAGGTGTCGGGAAAGAAACGCCCTTCCGGGTGCAGGCCGGGCAGGCCCACGCGCGCCATCAGCTCGGCCGTGCCCAGGCCTTTCAGGTCGTCGTTCAGGTGGTCGGCCTTCTGCAGCGCGGCCAGCACCTGGCGAAAGGTCCAGCCCTCCAGCAGCGTCACCTGGCGCAGCGCCTGCTCGCCACGCACCAGCTGGTCGAGCAGATCGCGCGGCGTGGTGCCCGGCTTGACCTCGTAGCTGCCGGCCTTGATCCCGCGCGACTGCCCGGACAGCCGGAACCAGGCGTAGAGCAGGCGTTCGTCGGTGTCGATGCCGGCCTTGACGGCGGCTTGCGCCGTGCCGCGCGCGGACGACCCGGCCGGCACGAACAGGTCCACCACGCCGTCGGGGCCAGTGTCCAGTTTCAGCGGCTGGTGCAGCCACCACGCGGCGACGGCACCCAGGATGGCGGCGCCCGGCACCATCCATTTCAACAGTCGGAGCATGGTTCAGGCAGCTTTGGGACAATACAGGCGAGCAATCATATAAGAGGACTTCGAATGACCGTTTCTGCTGGACAGGGCGTGGCCCGTCTCGGGTACCTGGGAGTGATCCGCGTGGCCGGCCCCGATGCCGCCAGTTTCCTGCAAGGCCAGCTGACCAGCGATTTCGCGCTGCTCGGCCTGTCCGAGGCGCGGCTGGCCGCCTGGTGCAACGCCAAGGGCCGCATGCTGGCGAGCTTCGTGGGCTTCAAGCGCAGCCACGACGAGATCTGGCTGGTCTGTTCGCGCGACCTGCTGGCGCCCACGCTCAAGCGCCTGTCGATGTTCGTGCTGCGCGCGAAGGCCAAGCTGAGCGACGCCAGCGACGAGATCGCCGTCTGGGGGCGGGTGTCGCCCACCACCCCGGGCAAGGTTTGGGCCAAGAGCGACGAGGGCGAGGCCAGCGTGGTGCGCCTGCCCGAATCCGAGGGCCACGTGCGCGAGCTGTGGTGCGCGCCCGTTGATGCACCCGCGCCGGTGGGCCCCGCGCTGCCCGAAGGGCTGTGGGCCTGGCTGTCGGTGCGCGCCGGTGTGGCCATGATCGGCGCGCCGGTGGTCGAGGCCTTCGTGCCGCAGATGCTGAACTACGAGTCGGTCGGCGGCGTGAACTTCAAGAAGGGCTGCTACCCCGGTCAGGAAGTGGTGGCGCGCAGCCAGTTCCGCGGCACCCTCAAGCGCCG
>CAMLQP010000204.1 GCA_946482115.1 uncultured Comamonadaceae bacterium | reverse complement strand
TTGGCCATCATGTCCTGCATCATCTTGCGCTGCTCGGGCGTCATGGACGCCATCTGCTGCTGCATCTGGGCCATGGCCTGGTCCATCTGCGGGTTGCCGCCCATCTTGTTCTGCATCTCCCAGAGGCCGGGCTTCATGGACTGCGCCTGCGCCGCCAGGGCCAGGCCCGCGAACGCCAACACCAGACACCGCTTCATCGTGAACTCCTGTGGATGGAATGGGGCGATTCTGGCCTGCCACGCGTCAAAACGCCAGCCGCGAGCTGTGCTTGACCTCCTCCATCACTGCATAGGTGCGGGTCTCGCGCACGCCGGGTAGCTGCCACAGCACCGTGCCGGCGAACTCGCGGTAGGCGGCCATGTCGGCCACGCGGGTCTTGATCAGGTAGTCGAAGCCGCCGGCGACCATGTGGCACTCCATGATCTCGTCACGCACCTGCACCGCGGCCTTGAACTGGTCGAACACGTTGGGCGTGGTGCGGTCCAGCAGCACCTCCACGAAAACCAGCATGCCGCGGCCCAGCTTGACCGGGTTGAGCCGCGCCTCGTAGCCGAGGATGTAGCCCTCACGCGTGAGGCGCTGGGTGCGCGCCAGCACCGCCGTGGGCGACAGCCCCACCGCCTCGGCCAGCTTGAGGTTGGACAGCCGGCCGTCGGCCTGCAGCAGGTGCAGGATGCGCCGGTCGGTGCGGTCGATGTCGCTGGTGTCTTCCAAATTTTTCTCTATTAGTTTGCCAATATTTGGCGAATTATTCATCAAATATTGGCAGAACATCGCGCCAATTTCCACCTGACACGAGTTTCACCATGCGACTGCCCCACCCCTACCGCCCCGAGGCCGAGGTCCTGTCCCACCGCCTCAAGACCCTGGAACACCACCTGGACTGGGCCGCCGCCGCGCGGGTGGCCGCGCCGTGGGTGCACGCCGTGCGCGAGAACCCGCCGCCGTTCTGGGCCATGGAGAGCCTGCTCAAGGAATACCCCATCTCCAGCAGCGAAGGCCTGGCGCTGATGCGGCTGGCCGAGGCGCTGCTGCGGGTGCCCGATGCCGAGACCGCCATCGCCCTCACCGCCGACCAGCTCGGGCGCGCCGATTTCGACGCCGCCGGCCACCCGGCCCTGGCGCGGCTGTCGTCCAGCGCCATCGCGCTGTCGAAGAAGTTCCTGCCCACCGATGGCTCGGGCGGCCTGCTGGGCAAACTGGGGGCGCAGACCGTGGTGGCCGCCACGCTGCGCGCGGTGCAGCTGCTGGGGCGCCAGTTCGTGCTGGGCCAGACCATGCCCGAAGCCATGAAAGAGGCGCGCCACGCACGCGAGCGCCAGAAAGGCCTGCGCTTCAGCTACGACATGCTGGGCGAAGGCGCGCGCACCGCCGAGGATGCCGAACGCTACCTCAAGAGCTACGAGCAGGCGATACGCCACCTGGCCGAACACGCGCGTGGCGACGAACGCAGCAACGACGGCATCTCCATCAAGCTCAGCGCCCTGCACCCGCGCTACGAGGACGCGCAGCACGAGCGCGTGCTGGCCGAGCTGGTGCCACGCGTCTGGGGCCTGTGCGAACTGGCGGCCCAGGCGCGCATCAACCTCACCATAGACGCCGAGGAGGTGGACCGGCTGGAGCTGTCGCTGGCGGTGTTCGAGGCGCTGGTGGCCCGCATCGCGCAGCAGCACCGCCACTGGAAAGGCTTCGGCCTGGCGCTGCAGGCCTACCAGACCCGCGCGCTGGAACTCATCGCCCACGTGGCCGGCGTGGCGCGCCACCACGGCGTCAAGCTGATGTGCCGCCTGGTCAAGGGCGCCTACTGGGACGCCGAGATCAAGCGCGCGCAGGAGCTGGGCCTGCCGCACTACCCCGTGTTCACGCACAAGCACCACACCGACGTCAGCTACCTGGCCTGCGCGCGAGCCCTGCTCGAAGCGTCGGATGCCATCTACCCGCAGTTCGCCACCCACAACGCCGGCACCATCGCCGCCATCCAGCAGATGGCGGCCAAGGCTGGCGCCGAGTTCGAGATGCAGCGCCTGCACGGCATGGGTGAAGGGGTGTATCGCGAGGTGCTGAAAAACCCGCTGGTGCACTGCCGCGTCTACGCCCCGGTGGGCGCGCACCGCGACCTGCTGGCCTACCTGGTGCGCCGCCTGCTGGAAAACGGCGCCAACTCGTCCTTCGTGCACCAGCTGGCCGACGAATCGGTGACCATGGACACGCTGCTGATCTCGCCGCTGCGCCTCGCCCCCGTGCCTTCGCTGCCGCTGCCGCCCGCGCTCTACGGCCCCACGCGGCCCAACAGCCGCGGGCTGGACCTGACGGTGGAGACCGAGCGCGCGCCGTTGCTGGACGCACTGGCCCGTTGTGTGGTGCCCACCGTGCCCGAGGCCGACCCCGCCGCCCTGTCTGCAGCCCTCACCCGTGCCGCCAGCGCAGGCCGCACGTGGCGCGACGTGCCGGTGGCCGAACGCGCCGCCGCCCTGAGGCGCGCCGCCGACGCCTTCGAGGCCGAGACGCCGCGCCTGTGCGCCCTGCTGGTGAAAGAGTCCTTCAAGGGCTGGGGCGACGCCGTGGCCGAGCTGCGCGAGGCGGTGGACTTCCTGCGCTACTACGCCAGCGAGGCCGAACGCGTGATGGCCCCCGTCGCCCTGCCCGGCCCCACCGGCGAGAGCAACACGCTGCGCCTGACCGCGCGCGGCGTGTGGGTGTGCATCAGCCCCTGGAACTTCCCGCTCGCCATCTTCACCGGCCAGGTCGCGGCCGCGCTGGCCACCGGCAACACCGTGCTGGCCAAACCGGCGGAGCAGACGCCCGCCATCGCACTGGAAGCCGTGCGCCTGCTGCATGCGGCCGGCGTGCCGGCCGACGCGCTGCAGCTGTTGCACGGCCCCGGCGAGACCGTGGGCGCGGGCCTGGTGGCCCAGCCCGGCGTGGCGGGCGTGGTGTTCACCGGCTCCACCGCCGTGGCCAAACACATCCAGCGGGCACTCGCGGCCAAGGACGGCCCCATCGTGCCGCTGATCGCCGAGACCGGTGGCATCAACGCCATGGTGGTGGACAGCACCGCGCTGCCCGAGCAGGTGGCCGATGCGGTGGTGCAGAGCGCGTTTCGCAGCGCCGGCCAGCGCTGCTCGGCGCTGCGCCTGCTGTGTGTGCACGAGGCGATCGCCGACGGCGCGATCGCCATGATCGCCGGTGCCGCACGCGAGCTGGTGGCCGGCGATCCGGGCCAGCTGTCCAGCGACCTCGGACCAGTGATCGACCGCGAGGCCTTTGACAACATCCAGCGCCACGTGCGCCGGCTGGAGAACACGGCACGCGATCACCTGCCCCCGGCGGCTTTGCCCGCCTCCGTGGCCCACCTGGTCGCACCCCGGCTGTTCGAGGTGGGCTCGGTGGCCGAGGTGGCGCAGGAAATTTTCGGCCCGGTGCTGCACGTGGTGCGCTGGAGCGGCAGCCCCGAGACCGTGATCGACCAGGTCAACGCGCTGGGTTACGGCCTCACGCTGGGCATCCAGACCCGCATCGACAGCCGGGCCGAGGCGCTGGCCGCGCGTGCCCACGTGGGCAACGTCTATGTCAACCGCAACATCATCGGCGCGGTGGTGGGCGTGCAGCCCTTCGGCGGCGAGGGCCTATCGGGCACCGGCCCCAAAGCCGGCGGGCCGAACTACCTGCTGCGCTTCTGCGCCGAGCAGACCGTCACCATCAACACCACGGCCGCCGGCGGCAACGTCGCCCTGCTGGCCTGATCAGCGCGAGGACACGGCCAGCGCGCCGCGCACGTCCCCGCCGTCGCGCAGCCAGTTGCCCAGCCGGTCGACCGGCAGGGGACGGCTCAGCCAGTAGTCCTGCAGTTCCTCGCAACCCCAGTCCGCCAGCCGGGCCGCCACCGCGGCCGTCTCCACGCCTTCGCAGACCACGCGCAGGCCCATGGGGTGCCCCATGTCGGTGGCAGCGCGCACGATGGCAGCGTAGCGGTCCTCGCTGTCCTCCAGCGCCAGCGGATGGCATCTCGATCCTTTCATGGTAGCTCGATGACCAACCGTTGTAGGTGTACGACCTCGTTCTGTCAAAAATGGTTAATTCGTGACCGCGATCTTTTGATTTGTCTTGACAATCAGGGCCAAGGGGCCGGTAGGGGCACCCCACGTCGGGCCATCACGGCGCGCAGGCGATCTGGGTGGTCGGTGATGAGTCCGTCCACCTGCCAGCCGATCAGCCGATCCATGTCGGCCGGGTCGTTCACCGTCCAAGGGATGACCCGCAGCCCCAGGCCCTGGGCTTCGCGTGTCGCGGCTTCGGTGAGGTCCTGGAAAAACGGGCTCCAGACGGTGCTGCCCGACGCCTTGACCATGGCCGGGGTGGAGGCATGGTCGGCCCGCGCCAGACCGCCGGTCCAGTCCGGCGCGCTCACGTTGTTGTTGCGCCCGCGCTCGATGGTGAGCTGGGCCGTGGCGACCCCGGACGCCAGTGCCCGCACGCGGGGCAGCACCCGCCAGTCGAAGCTCTGGATGGTGACGCGCGAACGCAGCTGGTGGCGGTCCACCACCGCCAGCACGGCGCGCACGAAGCTGTCCAGGTCGGCGGTGTCGTCCGGGCGGTTGGGAAAGGTCTTGATCTCGACATTGAAACGCACGCCGCTGGCCTTGAAACGTTCGAACACCGTGTCCAGCGAGGGGATGCGCTCGCCGTCCATGGCAACCTGCTGCGCAAAGCCGCCGGCGTAGCCCGAGCCCGGGCGCAGGCGACCGACGTCGTAGGTCGCCAGGTCGGCAGCCTTGAGCGAACGGATCAGCGGGCCGGCGCGGCCCAGCCACTGGCCGGTGGCGTCGCGCGTCAGGTCGCCGTTGAGTGCCGGGTCGTGGGACACGACGGGCACGCCGTCGGCGGTCAGCGCCACGTCCAGCTCCAGCGTGGTCACGCCCACCGCCAGCGCGCGGGCGAAACCGCCCAGGGTGTTCTCGGGCGCCAGGCCGCGGGCGCCGCGGTGGCCTTGCAGATCGAAGGCATGGGCGTCGCCGCACAGCAGCGCCAGGGCAAGCAGCAGGGTGTTTTTCATGGTCGCCGAGTGTCGCGGCCCCACGCGGGCAGCGTCAACACCGAACGCGTAGGATGGCGGGTTTTCACACGCACGCCATGAACCCCAACGCCGCCCAACTCTGGCACGCCCCGCGCTGGGCGCTGGCCGTGCTGCTCGCCCTGCTGGGCA
This sequence comes from uncultured Comamonadaceae bacterium, assembly GCA_946482115.1. The sequence goes on along the minus strand of CAMLQP010000204.1, from coordinate 179 downwards.
TGCTGGGACCCTTCTCCATCGACACCTACATCCCGGCCTACGCGGGCATACAGCAGGCGCTGGGGGCCAACACGGTGCAGATGCAGCAGACGCTGTCGGCCTACCTGTTCGGCTTCGCGTTCATGAACCTGTTCCACGGCGCGCTGGCCGACAGCTTCGGGCGCCGGCCGGTGGTGCTG
>CAMLQP010000203.1 GCA_946482115.1 uncultured Comamonadaceae bacterium | reverse complement strand
ACTTGTTCATGAAGGTGCGCCCGCGCATGAAGTTCATGCTCTTGACCTTGATGCGACTGCGGATCAGCTCGTTGGTGGCGGCGCGGCCCCACTCGCCGGCGTTGCCGCCGTCGCCCTTGGCCAGGAATTCGAGGTTATCGTCCAGGGCGCCCATCCAGGGGCCCATCTTCTCTTCCTCGGTGCCGGGAAGGAAGCCGATGTCCTCGCCCACGCTCACGGTGGCGCGGGTCATGATGATCTCGGTGTAGCGGCGGTCGTCCAGCACCTGGGTCAGGCCCGAGGCCAGTGCCATCAGGGTCTTGCCGGTGCCGGCCGTGCCGGCCAGGGTCACGAAGTCGATCTCGGGGTCCATCAGCAGGTTGAGCGCGAAGTTCTGTTCGCGGTTGCGGCTGCTCACGCCCCAGACGGCGTTCTTGAGGTGGGTGTAGTCCTTGAGCGTCTTGAGGACGGCGCTCTTGTCGCGGATCTCGACCACGCGGGCGTATAGCGGCGGTTCGCCGGGGGCCTCGAAGTAGACGAACTGGTTGATGTGGAACTGGGCCACCGTGGGGCCGCTGACGCGGTAGAAGGTATGGCTGCCCTGCTGCCAGCTCTCGATCGTCTTGCTCTGCGCGGTCCAGAAATCGGTGGGCAGCGCCAGCGCGCCGGAATACAGCAGCTCGCCGTCATCCAGCGTCTTGTCGTTCTCGTAGTCCTCGGCGGCCAGGCCCAGCGCACGCGCCTTGACGCGCATGTTGATGTCCTTGGACACCAGGATGACTTCGCGGCCCGGGTGCTTCTCGCGCAGGCCCTGCACCACGCCCAGGATCTGGTTGTCGGCCTTGCCCTGCGGCAGGCTGTCGGGCAGCTTGTTGTCCAGCGGCTCGGTCTGGAAGAACAGACGCCCCAGCGCACCGGCGTGGCCGGTGCCGTCCAGTGCGATGCCCTTGGTCATGTCGCCGCCGTCCTTGGCCACCAGGGCGTCCAGCGTGCGGCTGCTCTGGCGGCCGTTGCGGGCCACCTCGGTCATGCCCTTCTTGTGGCCGTCGAGCTCCTCCAGCACGATCATGGGCAGGAAGATGTCGTGTTCCTCGAAACGGAACAGGCAGATCGGGTCGTGCAGCAGCACGTTGGTGTCGAGCACGAACAGCCGGGTGGGGCCGCCGGGCTTGCGCCTGGCCTTGGCCTCCCTGGCCGAAGGCCGGGTGGCCGGCGCCGCCACGAGGGGCTGCGCAAGCACCACGGCCGGGGCCGGCGCCGCAGGCTGCGGCAGTCGGGCGGCCGGCGCGGGCTCGGTGGAGGTTTTTTTGCGGGAGGGGTTGGTTTTCGCGGTGCGCGAGCGGACCGTGGCGGGCTCGGGCCTGGCCGGAGTGTCTTCCAGCCAGTTCAGGTCGTCGTCGGAGGGGTCGGCTGCCGGGGCGTGCGTCTTGAAGGCGTCGGCGGAGAGCAGGGCGGCTTTTCGAGAGGGTGCGGGGGGCAGAGGCATGTGTGGGAAGTGGCAGGCCAAAAAAGCAAAAAGCCGTCAGGGACACCTGACGGCTTTGGAGGGGAACCGGGTCGTGTGCGTCTCGAATCTCGGAGGCATGAAATCCATTATGCACAAGTCGTGTGACGCGGGAAGCCCTTTCGTCAAAAACGACACATCCCGGCTCCAGGAGGGGATCAGGCGGCCTTTTTCAGCGCCTTGACCGCCTTCAGGACATCCTCGACGTGGCCCGGAACCTTGAGGCCGCGCCATTCCTGCCGGAGCACGCCGTCGGGGCCGATCAGGAAGGTGCTGCGCTCGATGCCCTTGACCTTCTTGCCGTACATGATCTTGTTCTTGACCACGCCGAACATGTGGCACATCTTTTCTTCGGTGTCGGCGATCAGCTCGAACGGCAGTTCAAGCTTGGCCTTGAACTCGTCGTGCGACTTCATGTTGTCGCGCGAGACGCCGAAGACCTGGGCGCCAGCCTTGACGAAGTCTTTGTATTTGTCACGGAACTGCATGGCTTCCGTGGTGCAGCCGGGGGTGTTGTCCTTGGGATAGAAATACAGGATGACCGTCTGTCCGAGGTGCGACTGGTGGCTGACCTTGACTTGACCTGTGGCGACGGCTTCGAATTCGGGGATGGGTTTGTTGACAACGACGGCCATGCTTGGGAGACCCCTGAATGGTGGTTGGAGGGAGGCGCGGGCTTCCTTGCAGGCACCAGAGGCGACTGGCACCGGGAACAAACTGCTATTTTAACCGTTTTAAGGGCCACTTTCGACCAGGGTGGGTGGCGGAAACCCGGTATTTCAGGCCAGGGCGCCCGACGGGGGCTCGATCAGCAGCGCCACCACCACCTGGCGGCCTTCGCCGGCGAGGATGTTGTAGGTGCGGCAGGCGGCCTGTGTGTCCATGGTTTCGACGCCGATGCGGCGTTCCACCAGCGCTCGCAGCAGGCGCGGCGGCGGGAAACGCAGCCGCTCGCCGCTGCCGAACAGCACCACTTCGGGCCGGGGTTCGGCCAGGCGTTCGAAATGGGCCTCGGTCAGGTCCTCGAAGCGGGCGCAGCCCCAGTCGGCCTGGGTGCCAACGGAGCGGATGACGACGCTGTGATGGACCTTTTCGCCGTTGACCGCCACCCAGCCCGGGCCATGGCCGGTGATGGCCAGCGTGTCGAATGTGTCGGGCTGGAGTTTCATGCGTGGACAGAGGGGCGTGGCGGGCCTGAAGCCCCTGAAAAGTGTGGTGAAATCTTGGGTTTCGCCCGCTTCCATTTTACCTGCCATGAGTCAGCGCCCCATCCAGAAGTCGGCCAAGTTGGCCAACGTGCTTTACGACGTCCGCGGGCCTATCGTGGACGCCGCCAAGCAGATGGAGGACGAGGGTCAGAAGATCATCAAGCTCAACATCGGCAACCTGGCGCCGTTCGGCTTCGATGCGCCCGAGGAAATCCAGCAGGACATGATCCGCAACCTGCCGAACTCGGCCGGCTATTCGGACAGCAAAGGCATCTTCGCGGCGCGCAAGGCCGTGATGCACTACACCCAGCAGCAGGGCGTGGCAGGCGTGACGCTGGACGACATCTACCTGGGCAACGGCGCGAGCGAACTCATCGTGATGGCGGCCAACGCCCTGCTGGACAACGGCGACGAACTGCTGGTGCCGTCGCCCGACTACCCGCTGTGGACGGCCGCGACCAGCCTGTCGGGCGGCACGCCGGTGCACTACCGCTGCGACGAGGACAACGGCTGGATGCCGGACCTGGCGGACATGCGAGCGAAGATCACGCCGCGCACCAAGGGCATCGTGGTCATCAACCCCAACAACCCCACCGGCGCGCTCTACAGCGACGAACTGCTCAGGGGCATCGTGCAGATCGCGCGCGAACACGACCTGGTGCTGCTGGCCGACGAGGTCTACGACAAGGTGCTCTACGAAGGCGAGAAACACACCGCCATCGCCAGCCTGTCCACCGACGTGCTCACGCTCACCTTCAACTCGCTTTCCAAGGCCTACCGCGCCTGCGGCTACCGCGCGGGCTGGATGTTCATCTCGGGTGACAAGGCGCGCGCGAAGGACTACATCGAAGGCCTGAACATGCTGGCCAACCTCAAGCTGGGCTCCAACGTGCCGGGCCAGTACGCGATACAGACCGCGCTCGGCGGCTACCAGAGCATCAACGAGCTGATCCGCGAGGGCGGGCGCCTGCGCCGCCAGCGCGACTTGGCCTACGAGCTGATCACCGCCATTCCGGGCGTCACCTGCGTCAAGCCCAAGGCCGCGCTCTACATGTTCCCTCGGCTGGACCCCAAGGTCTACCCCATCGACGACGACCGCCAGTTCTTCATGGAGGTGCTGCGCGCCACCCGTGTGATGCTGGTGCAGGGCTCGGGCTTCAACTACCCGGACAACCAGCATTTCCGCATCGTCTTCCTGCCGCACGAGGATGACCTGCGCGAAGCCATCGACCGCCTGGCGAAATTCCTTGAAGGCTGGCGCCTGCGCCACGGCGCCGCCTGAACATCTTTGACCTTTTCCGTACCGACGAAGCGAGCGATCTCCGACATGAAACCGATACAAGTAGGCCTGCTGGGCATTGGCACCGTGGGCAGCGGCACCTTCCACGTGCTCCAGCGCAACCAGGAAGAAATCCAGCGCCGTGCCGGCCGCGGTATCGAGATCACCATGGTGGCCGACCTCGACGTGGCCCGCGCCCAGTCCGTTGTCGGCCCGGGCGTGCAGGTGGTGAACGACGCGCGGGCCGTGATCGCCAACCCCGAGATCGACATCGTCATCGAGCTGATTGGCGGCTACGGCATCGCCAAGGCCCTGGTGCTTGAGGCCATCGCGGCCGGCAAGCACGTGGTCACGGCCAACAAGGCGCTGCTGGCTGTGCACGGCACCGAGATCTTCGCCGCCGCCCATGCCAAGGGTGTGATGGTCGCCTTCGAGGCCGCCGTGGCCGGCGGCATCCCCATCATCAAGGCGCTGCGCGAGGGCCTCACGGCCAACCGCATCCAGTGGATCGCCGGCATCATCAACGGCACCACCAACTTCATCCTGTCCGAGATGCGCGACAAGGGCCTGGACTTCGGCACCGTGCTGCAGGAGGCGCAGCGCCTCGGCTACGCCGAGGCCGACCCGACCTTCGACATCGAAGGCGTGGACGCCGCGCACAAGGCCACCATCATGTCGGCCATCGCCTTCGGCATCCCGGTGCAGTTCGACAAGGCCTATGTCGAGGGCATCACCCAGCTGGCCGCCGCCGACATCAAATACGCCGAGCAGCTCGGCTACCGCATCAAGCTGCTGGGCATCACCAAGCGCACGCCCAAAGGGGTGGAGCTGCGCGTGCACCCCAGCCTGGTGCCGGCCAAGCGCCTGATCGCCAACGTCGAGGGCGCGATGAACGCCGTGGTGGTGCAGGGCGATGCCGTCGGCACCACGCTGTACTACGGCAAGGGCGCGGGCAGCGAGCCCACCGCCAGCGCCGTGATCGCCGACCTGGTGGACATCACGCGGCTGCACACGGCAGACCCTGAACACCGCGTGCCCCACCTGGCTTTCCAGGCCAACACGCTGGCGGATGCCATGGGCACGCTGCCGGTGCTGCCCATGAGCGAAGTGGTCACCAGCTACTACCTGCGCCTGCGCGTGGCCGACCAAGCCGGCGTGCTCGCCAAGGTGACCAGCCTGCTGGCCGAAGCGGGCGTGAGCATCGATGCCGTGCTGCAGCGCGAGGCCGACGAAGTGGGCGGCGAAGGATCGACGCAGACCGACCTCATCATCCTCACCCACGCCACCCGCGAAGGCACCATGGACGCCGTCATTGCCCAGATGCAGGCGCTGCCCACCGTGCTCGCGCCCATCACGCGCATCCGCAAGGAGGAACTGAACTGATGCTGTACATCTCCACGCGCGGCCACGCCGACCGCAAACACTTCTGCGACATCCTGCTCGAAGGCCTGGCGC
>CAMLQP010000202.1 GCA_946482115.1 uncultured Comamonadaceae bacterium | reverse complement strand
GTGGCCTTGTCGTGGATGACGATCTCGCTGGCGAACAGCTTGGGCATGCCGGTGGAGTAGTACTCGACGATGAACTTCTTGAGCTCCACCGAGAACGGCAGCTCCTGCAGCAGCACGCCGGTGGGCTGCTGCAGTATGGCGGTGCTCGACTGCGTGCCCTCGGTCACCAGCAGGTTGCCGCGGAAGGTCGGGTTGCGGTCGGACAGCCGGTGCTGCGCCGGCACATCGGCGATCATGCCGCCGCCGCCGAACACCTGCTTGCCGTTGAACCAGGTCTGCGCGCGCACCATCAGGTCGCCGTCGAGCAGCCCGCCGATGCACACCAGCACGATCGCGCTGTGCGCGGCGATGTAGCCCAGCTTGTTGACCGCGCCAGCCTTGGCCGCCACCATCCAGCCGGTGCCGCCGGCGGTTTCGCGCGACTGCAGCCTCACCTTCCAGCCCGAGCCGGCCAGCGTCTGGCCGATGCGCTGCGCGGCGGCCTCGGTGGCCTCGGCCAGAGCGCCCTCGGCCCTGTGGTGGAAGGCCTTGAGGCTCTGCTCGCGCAGGTTTTCCTTGTAGGCCTTGAGGTCGGCCAGGATCTTGGGCGTGTTGCGGGCGATGCACAGGCTGGTGCTCGTCACCAGGAAGGCCAGGATCAGCAGGAACCACCAGGCGCTGTAGACCGCGTACAGGTTCAGCGCCCCGAACAGCTCGGCCCAGAACAGGCCGAACTGGTTGACGTAGTTGTTGAAGGGCTCGTGCTGCTTGAGCACGGTGCCGATGATGGACGCGATGCAGATGACCGTCAGCAGCGCGATCGCGAAACGCATGGACGACAGCAGCTCGACCCAGTCGCGCGCGGTCGGCGCGCGGCGCGGGGCGGACAGGCTGGGGGCTGAGGAGGTCATGGAAACGGGGCTCAAGAAAAAAGGGCGGGTATCTACCCCGCCCTCTGTGATGCGATTGTGGCCCGGTGGTTCAACGCAGACCGGCGATGTAGTCGGAAACCGCCTGGATTTCGCGCTCGGTCATGTGCGCGGCGACCTGGGTCATCTGGGTGCTGTTCTTGCGGGTGCCGTCGCGGAAGGCGCGCAGCTGGCCGGCGGTGTAGTCGGTATGCTGGCCGCCCAGGCGGGGGTACTGGGCCGGGATGCCGGCGCCGTTGGGGCTGTGGCAGCCGGCGCAGGCCGCGATCTGGCGGTCGGCGATGCCGCCGCGGTAGATGCGCTCGCCCAGCTTGACGAGTTCCTTGTCGCGCGCGAAGCCCGGCTTGGCCTTCTGGCTGGCCAGCCAGGCCGCCACGTTGCGCATGTCGGCTTCGGACATGGAGGCCGCGAAGCCCTTCATCACCGCGTTGTCGCGCTTGCCGTCCTTGAACTCGGCCAGCTGCTTGACCAGGTACTCGGGGTGCTGCTGGGCCAGCTTGGGGTTGGCGGGGATGGAGGAGTTGCCGTCGGCCGCGTGGCAGGCCACGCAGACCTGGCCGTACAGGGCCGCGCCCTTGTTGAGATCGGGTTTCGCCGCCTGGCCATGGGCAGACAGGGACAGCACAGTCAACGCGGTGGCGCAGATGGAAAGGGCGAACGATTTCATGTCGTGGGCTAGCGTGGTTGGGGCGCGCAAGGCGCAAAACGGGCTGATTTTACAATGGCCCGAAAGCACACCCCCGAATGACCCAGCCCACACCCTCCGCCGAAGCCAAGGCCGCCCACGCCTGGCTGCACACGGCACGCTTCCTGACCACCGCCCCCCAGCTGCAGCATCTGCCGGCCCTGGAGGTGCCCGAGATCGCCTTTGTCGGCCGCTCCAACGCGGGCAAATCCACCTGCATCAACACCCTGACGCAGCAAAAGCGCCTGGCCTTCGCCTCCAAGACGCCGGGCCGCACCCAGAGCATCAACCTGTTCTCGCTGGGCAAGCAGGGGGTGACCGACGCCGTGCTGGCCGACCTGCCCGGCTACGGTTACGCGGCTGTGCCGCAGGAAGCCAAGCGCCGCTGGCAGCAGGTGATGGCCAACTACCTGGTCAGCCGCCCCAACCTGCGCGGCGTGGTGATGCTGTGCGACCCGCGCCTGGGCGTGACCGAGCTGGACGAGGCGCTGCTGGAAATCATCCGGCCGCGCGTCGAGCAGGGCCTGCAGTTCCTGATCCTGATGACCAAGGCCGACAAGCTCAACCGGGCCGAGGCCAACAAGGCGCTGTCGATTGCGCGACTGCAGGCCGGCGGCGGCGAGGCCAAACTGTTCTCCGCGCTCAAGAAACAGGGTCTGGACGACGCGGCCCTGACCCTGTGGCGCTGGGCCCATCCCCCGGCCGCCCCCTTGACGGACCCACCGCCCGACACCACCCCATGATCCAGACCCACGCGCTCGCCCTGCCCCACGGCATCACCCTGGAATGTCGCAGCAGCGGCGAACGCGGACGTCCGGTGCTGCTGTTCCTGCACGGCTTCCCCGAGGCCGCCTTCGTCTGGGACGGGCTGCTTGAACACTTCGCCCGCCCCGAACACGGCGGCTACCGCTGCGTGGCGCCCAACCTGCGCGGCTATGCCGGCTCGAGCGCGCCCGCCGAGGTATCGGCCTACCGCGCCAGGCACCTGGTGCAGGACCTGCTGGCCCTGATCGCCACGGAAGCCGGCGGCGCCCCGCTGGCCGCGCTGGTGGCCCACGACTGGGGTGGTGCCGTGGCCTGGAACCTGGCGGCGCTGCACCCCGGGCAGCTGCAGCGCCTGGCCATCATCAATTCGCCGCACCCCGGCGCCTTCCTGCGCGAGCTGCGGGACAACCCCGCGCAGCAGCAGGCCAGCGCCTACATGAACTTCCTGTGCCGGCCCGACGCGGCCGCGCTGCTGGCCGAAGACGACTTCCGCCGCCTCTGGCCCTTCTTCGAGAATATGGGCGCGGCCAGCGGCCCCCACGCCTGGCTGACCGAGGCCGAACGCGAGCGCTACCGCGCCGTCTGGCGCCAGGGGCTGGACGGCAGCCTCAACTACTACCGCGCCTCGCCGCTGCGCCCACCCACCCCGCAGGACCCGGCCGCCGCCGCGGTGACGCTGCCGCCCGAGATGCTGGCCGTGCACCGGCCGGTGCGCGTGCTCTGGGGCGAAGGCGATTCGGCCCTGCCGCCCGCGCTGCTCGATGGCCTGGAAGACTGGATTCCCGATCTGGCCGTGGCCCGCGTGCCCGGAGCCACCCACTGGATCGTGCACGAGCAGCCTGCGCTGGTGCGCGACTGGCTGGCCGGGGTACTGGCCGAAAAAGCCTAGTCTCTTCCGCCGTAGACCGACGGCTGGCCTTCGGGCCGCGTCTTGAAGCGCTTGTGCACCCAGTAATACTGGCTGGGCATGGCCTGGATCAGCTGTTCCAGGCGCCGGTTCATGTCGGCCGTGTCGGCCTCCACGTCGCCGCCCGGGTAATCCGCCCAGGCCGGGTGCACCGTCACCTCATATCCCTGCGGCGTCAGGCGGCTGGTCACCGGCACCACCTGCGCGCGCGCCAGCCGCGCGAAACGCGGCAGCGAGGTGATGGTGGCCGCCGGCACGCCGAAGAAGGGCACGAACACCGACTCGTCGCGCCCGTGGTCCATGTCGGGAAGCAGGTACAGCGGCTCGCCCGCGCGCAGCGCAGCCACCAGCGGCCGCACGCCCTGGGTCTTGGCCACCACGTGCGGATCGCCGAAGCGCCGCCGGCCCTCGGCCATCCAGCGGTCCACGTCGGCATTGAGCTGCTCGGCGTAGATGGTGCAGAAACGCCGCTGCAGCTGCTGCGTGAGGGCCGTCCAGCCGGCGTCCAGCCCCACGAAATGCGGCGCGAAGATCACCGTGGGTGTGTCGCCCGCCAGCGCCGCCAGGTCGCCCGTGAGCCGCAGCCGGCGGCGCACGGCCTCGGGCGCGCCCTCCCACAGCCAGCCCCGGTCCAGCCAGGCCTGGGCGAAATGGACGAAGTGTTCCCGAACGGCCCGGTTGCGCTCGGCCTCGCCGTGCCGGGGGAAACACAGGCTCCAGTTGGTGCGGGCGATGTGCCGGCGCCGCACCGCGACCAGATGCAGGCCCTGGCCCAGCAACCACCCCAGCCCCCGGACCACCGGCAAGGGCAGGCGGGCCAGCACGCGCATGAAGCCCACACCCAGGCGGTTGGTCAGCGATCCCTGCGACATCGGTCAGAAGCCCTTGCGTGGTGTCTTGTAGCGGTTGTAGCCCCAGAGGTATTGTCGCGGGCATTCGCGCACCAGCCCCTCCATGGCGCGGTTGACCGCCGCCGCCGCCTCGGCCGGGTCCGCCGGCAGGGGCTCGGCCAGCTCGCGCACCCGCACCACATAACCCCTACCCCACGGCAGGCGCTCGCCCCAGGCCAGCAGCAGCACTGCGCCCGGGGTCTGCGCCAGACGGCCGGCCAGCGTCATGGTGTAGGCCGGCCGGCCGAAGAACGGCGCCCAGGCACCCAGCCCCAGCGGCGGCACCTGGTCGGGCAGCAGCCCCACGGCGGCACCGTCCCTGAGCGCCTTGACCAGCTGCTTGACGCCCGACAGCGTGGTCGGCGCCGTATCCAGCCCCTCGCCGGCGCGCGCGCGATCCACCACCGGCCGCAGCCAGGCCTGGCGCGGCGGGCGGTACAGCACGGTGATGGGCCGGCCGCGGCGGCCGAAACGCCGGGCATACGCACGCGCGGTGATCTCGAAGCAGCCCAGATGGGGCGTCAGGAACACGATGCCCCGCCCCTGGGCCTGGGCCGCCTCGATGCGCTCGGCACCGTCCCACTGCACCGGCACGGGCGCCCCCATCCACAGGCGCGGCAGCTCGGCCACCAGCTGGCCGGCCGCACCGACCGCCGCACGCCGGTCGGCGGCCGAAACCCCCGCCGCCCGGGCGTTGGCCGCCAGCTGGCGCCGGTAACCGGGCGACAGCAGCCAGGCCAGCCAGCCCAGCAGCCAGCCCAGGCCGTGCAGCAGCCACAGCGGGCCGCGCGAAAGGACGGAAAACAGACGGATCAGGAACATGCGGGCAGGAAGGGAATTGAGCGGGACCGCGGCTCAGCAATTACAATCGGGCCATCGCCGAGTTAAGGAACTACTTGCGGGGCGATTCACAAATATCCGCTAAAGCGTTCGCCCATGCTCCCGCAAGGCGACGCGCCTTGGTCAACTGTCTGGAGTTTAAATGGCGAACGATTTCCTCTTCACGTCCGAGTCCGTTTCCGAAGGCCACCCCGACAAGGTCGCCGACCAGATCTCGGATGCCATCCTTGATGCGATCTTCAAGCAGGACCCGCGCAGCCGCGTGGCCGCTGAAACCCTGACCAACACCGGCCTGGTGGTGCTGGCGGGCGAGATCACCACCAACGCGCACGTGGACTACATCCAGGTCGCGCGCGACACCATCCAGCGCATCGGCTACGACAACACCGAATACGGTATCGACTACAAGGGCTGCGCGGTGCTGGTGGCCTACGACAAGCA
>CAMLQP010000201.1 GCA_946482115.1 uncultured Comamonadaceae bacterium | reverse complement strand
AGATGGCGCACGGCTTCGCGGCCGTGCCCATGCTCAGCCGCACCCACGGCCAGACGGCCAGCCCCACCACCGTGGGCAAGGAGCTGGCCAACGTGGTGGTGCGCCTGAGCGCCGCGCGCGAGCGCGTCGCCGGCGTGAAGCTGCTGGGCAAGATGAACGGCGCGGTGGGCAACTACAACGCCCACCTCGCGGCCTGGCCCGACTTCGACTGGGAAGCCTTCAGCCGCAAGGTGGTGGAGACGCCCGAACCGCTGGGCCTGGGCCTGACGTTCCAGCCCTACAGCATCCAGATCGAGCCGCACGACTACATGGCCGAGCTGTTCGACGCCACGGCGCGCGCCAACACCATATTGATAGACCTCTCGCGCGACATCTGGGGCTACGTCAGCCTGGGCTATTTCAAGCAGCGTCTCAAGGCCGGCGAAATCGGTTCCTCGACCATGCCGCACAAGGTCAACCCGATCGACTTCGAGAACGCCGAGGGCAACCTGGGCCTGGCCAACGCGGTGCTGCGGCACCTGAGCGAGAAGCTGCCCGTGAGCCGCTGGCAGCGCGACCTGACCGACAGCACGGTGCTGCGCAACATGGGCGTGGCGCTGGGCTACGCCGTGCTGGCGTACCAGTCGCTGATGACCGGCCTGAACAAGCTGGAGCTCAACACCGAGGCGCTGGCGGCCGACCTCGACGCCTCGTGGGAGGTGCTGGCCGAGCCGATCCAGACCGTGATGCGCCGCTATGGCGTGCAGGGTGCCTACGAAAAACTCAAGGAAGTGACGCGCGGCAAGACCGTGACGGCCGAGGCGCTGCACGGGCTGATCCGCTCGCTGGACATCCCCGAAGCCGAGAAGCAGCGCCTGCTGGCCCTGACGCCAGCCAGCTACACCGGCCAGGCCGAAGCCCTGGCCCGGCGCGTCTGATCACTTCAGCTTGCCGAACTGGGTCTCGCTGAGCGCGCCGAAATCGGTGCTGGGTGCGTCGTCGGTGATCACGGTGGGCTGAAAGTCCACCGCGTCCCCGCGGCCCGGGTCGGGCGCCGCGGCGGGCCGGGCAACCTCCGGTGAACGCAGCGCGGCACGGAAGGCCAGCAGCTCGTCGTCCGACACCGCGTGGGGGTCGGCCGGCGCCGCCGGCCGGGACACGGCAGGAGCCGGCGCAGGCGTGGCGGGTTCGGGTGCCTGGGCCCGGTCGGCCTTGGCGCTGGCGTGCCGCCAGTACACCGCCTTGACCCGGAACCCCAGCCGCTCACGCGCCAGCTGCTGCAGCCCCTGCTCCAGCATCAGGCCGGTGGCGGCATCGGTGCGCGCGGCGCCGGGTTGCCAGTCCACCATCACGATGAACTGCTGGCCCGCCGGATCGAGCGTGAGCACCTTGAACTTGTAGGTGCTGCTGAGCACGCCGGCCCGGATCATGTTCTCGCGCACCACGCCGAACAGCCGTTCGCGGTTGGCCGCGCGCTGGTGCTTGGCGGGGGGGGGTGCCGGCGTACCGGAGGCGGCGCGGGCTGGCGCGCCAGAGGCGCGGCGCAGCCATTGCCAGATGCCGTGGGAGGAGGAGGGGGTCGAGGCGGCCATGGCCGAGTATCACAAAAGGCGCCGCCCGCTGCCAGCCCCCGGGCATCGTCGGTCGCCCGCCCGTCGGTCAGTGCTGGTGACAGCCGGTATGCTTGTGGCCTTCCCTTGCCATGGCCCATTCACCCCACGTTTCCCCCGCTCCCTGGTCGCACCGCCTGTTCGGCGAGTGGCCGGCCCTGGTCAACCGCCAGTCCCTGCGCGCCGACGCCCTGGCGGGCCTGCTGGGCATGGTGCTCGCGCTGCCGCAGGGCATCGCGTTTGCCGCGCTGGCTGGCCTGCCGGTCGAGATGGGCATTTACACCGCCATCGTGCCGGCTGTGGTGGCCGCGCTGGCCGGCTCCAGCTGGCATGTGGTGTCGGGCCCCACCAATGCGATCTCGCTGGCGCTCATGGCCATGCTGGCGCCGCTGGCGGCCACTGGCAGCCCGGCCTATGTGCAGCTGGCGCTGGTGCTGACGCTGCTGGTGGGCCTGATGCAGTGCGCCATCGGCATGCTCAAGCTGGGCGCGCTGGCCAATTTCATCTCGCCCACCGCACTGTTCGGGTTCACCGTCGGGGCGGCGCTGCTGATCGCGCTGTACGCGCTGGTGGATGCGCTCGGCCTGCAGGCCGGCGGCGTGCGCGGCGCGGGGCCGGTGCTGCTCCACCTGGCGGCGCAGTGGCGCGAGGTGCAGGCGCCCGCTGCCGCGGTGGCCGGCGTCACCCTGGTCGTGGTCGTGCTGGTGCAGCGCTGGCGGCCGCGCTGGCCGCACATGCTGCTGGGGCTGGTGGCGGGCACTGCGCTGGCGGCGGCCTGGAATCTGGCCTGGCTGCCGCGGCTCGGTGACAACGCCGGACCGGCCCTGCGAACCGTGGGCCAGATCCCTTCGCCCTGGCCGGTGTTCGGCGCGCCGCACGTCGACTGGTCGCGTCTGCCCGAACTGCTGGGCCTGGCACTGGCCCTGACCATCGTGGCGCTGGGGCAGACGGTGTCCATCGCCAAGGCGCTGGCGGCTCGCAGCGGCCAGCGCGTGGATGCCAACCGCGAGTTCGTCGGCCAGGGCCTGTCCAATGTGGTGGGTTCGTTCTTCTCGTGCTACGTGTCCTGCGGCTCCCTCAACCGGTCGGTGCCCAACTGGCAGGCCGGCGCGCGCACGCCGCTGGCAGCGGTGTTCGCGGCGGCGTTCCTGCTGGTCATGGTGGGGGCGGTGGCGCCGGTGCTGGCCCACATCCCCATGGCGGCGATCGCTGCGCTGCTGGTGCTGGTGGCCTGGAACCTGCTGGACCTGCGGCGCTGGCGCGAGCTGTGGCGGGTGGCCCGGCGCGATTTCTGGATCGCCCTGGCCACGGCGGCGGCCACCGTGACGCTGCGGCTGGAGCTGGCCATCCTGCTGGGCACGCTGCTGTCGCTGATGGCCTACCTGCACCGGACCTCGCACCCCGCAATGCGCGACATGGGCTTCGACAGCCGAGAGGCTGGCCGCCGTTTCGTGGTGGTCGCCTCCACGCCGGAGGCCTTGCCGGAATGCCCCCAGCTCAAGCTGTTGCGCATGGAGGGCGACGTGTACTTCGGGGCCCAGCAGCATGTGGCGGACCGCCTGCACGCGCTGCGCCAGGGAGCCGATCCGCCGCGCCACCTGCTGGTGATGGCCAAGAGCATGAATTTCATCGACCTGGCCGGTGCCGAGCTGTGGTCGCAGGAACTGCGTGCGCGCCGGGCCATGGGGGGTGACCTCTATTTCCACCGGCCACGGCCGGAGGTGCTGGAAACCTGGCACCGCACGGGCTTCGATGCCGCACTGGGGGCCGACCACGTGTTCCCGGACAAGGCATCGGCCATCGCAGCCATCGTGCCTCGGCTCGACCCGGCCATCTGCGGTCGTTGCCGGATACGTTTATTTGGTGAATGTGACAAACGGCCCGCGCCCGGCCTCGCTGACAATGTAAATCCGGGTTGACATATCAGGGGGCTTGCGACAGGCTAAGCCTCTATGAGGGAGGTAGCGGTCGTGGGGCTTGAGGTGGGTCTTTTTTGGCCGATACTCCGACTGTTGCCGGATTTACATTTGTTCAAGGAGATCACATGAACACCCCCACCCAGGTCGCTGCGGCGGGCCGCAGCCGCGCTGCCGAAGCCAGCGGCACCTCCAAGGGCTCCGCCGAGTTCCTGACCTTCCGCCTGGGCGCCGAGGAATACGGCATCGACATCCTGCGCGTGCAGGAAATCCGTTCCTACGAAGAGCCGACCCGCATCGCCAACGCACCGTCCTTCATCAAGGGCGTGGTCAACCTGCGCGGCGTCATCGTGCCGGTGGTGGACCTGCGCATCAAACTGGGCTGCGAGTCGGTCGAGTACAACGGTTTCACCGTGGTCATCGTGCTCAACGTCAAGGGCCGAGTGGTCGGCGCGGTGGTGGATTCGGTGTCCGACGTGCTCGAGCTCGCGCGCGACCAGATCAACCCCGCTCCCGAAATGAGCACCACGGTGGACACCACCTTCATCACCGGCATCGCCAGCGTGGGTGAGCGCATGCTCATCCTCATGGACATCGAGGCCCTGATGAGCAGCGCCGACATGGGGCTGATCGACAGCGCCGCGCTGAACTGACCGCGCTCGCGCACGAGGCGGCGGGCCTGCCAGGCGGCCCGCCGGGGTTGAACACGACCAGAGGGAGACACGCTTGAGCAAACACCCATCCGCATCTTCGGTCGCCCGCCGGGTGACCATCTATTCCGTGGCGCTGCTGGCCGGCGTGCTGGCGCTGATCAGCACCGTCATGAGCGTGGTGGCCGAAGACCGGTCCCGCGCGCGCCTGATCACCTGGGTGGCCGACAAGACCGGCTCGGTTGCCAGCTCCATGGATGCCCTGGACAACACCTCCAAGGTGCTGGCCCAGCAGTCTTTCAAGAGCTTCCGCGAGCGGTTCGACCCGATTTTCACGCTTGACGAGGCCACCGGCCAGCTCAAGAGCTTCGGCGCCACGCTCAACGGCGACACCACCGAGGTGGACTGGTTCAACACGAACACCGGCGGCGTGGCGACCGTGTTCGCGCGCAAGGGCGACGACTTCATCCGCATCTCCACCTCGCTTAAGAAAGAGAACGGGGAACGGGCCGATGGCACCCTGCTGGACCGCGCCAGCCCGGCCTATTCCCGCATGGCGGCGGGCCAGCCCTACACCGGGCGGGTCAGCCTGTTCGGCAAGCCCTACATGTCGCACTACGAGCCGGTCAAGGACAACAGCGGCAAGGTGGTCGGCCTGCTGTTCATCGGCTTCGACATCTCCAGCTTCCAGACCGAACTCGAGAAGCTGCTCGCCGATGCGAGGTTCTTCGAGACGGGCGGCACCTTCGTGATCGACCCGCGCAGCGGGCCGGCCACCGCGGTGTTCGCGCTGCATCCCACGGCCGCCGGCAAGCGTGTGCTGGACGTGGCGCCCCAGGCGGAAGGCTTTCTCAAGGCGCTGGGCGAGGCGCCGGACGGTTTCGTGCGCGAGGCGCTGCCGTTGCTGGGCACCGGGACTGCCAAACCCTGGGCCGTGCTGCGCAAGACGGGCAGCGCCGGCTGGTGGGTGGTGGCCGAGGTCTCGGACACCGAGGCCATGGCCACGCACTGGTCCACCATGTACGCCTTCTGGGCGCTGCTGGCCGTGACCACCGTCATCCTCGGCCTGTGCTTCTTCGTGCTGATCCGCCGTACGGTTAGCCAGCCGCTGCAGCAGCTCACTGCCGCCGTCACCACCGTTGCCCAGGGCGATCTGACCCAGGCCTTCCAGGCTGGCCGCCGCGACGAGATCGGCCGCCTGGTCGAGGAGGTCGAGGCCATGCGCCAGCGGTTCCAGCAGATGTTGAGCCAGATCCGCCAGAGCGCCGACAGCATCACGACGGCGAGCGCGGAGATTGCGAGCGGCAACCAGGATCTGAG
>CAMLQP010000200.1 GCA_946482115.1 uncultured Comamonadaceae bacterium | reverse complement strand
TGATCTTCACCACCGGCTGGAGCCGCGTGGTGCTGCACGTGCACTACGCCAGCGACGTGCTGGCAGGCTGGCTGCTTGGCGGCACGTGGATGGTGTGCACGGTGCTGATCATGGAGAGCGTGTCGCGCTGGCGCGGCGCGGCGCCCCCGGCGACGCGCCGCTGAGCCGCCGCCCGGGCGCCCTGGGTCACCGCGCGGGGGAGTCCTCGGCAGACGCCATGGGCTGCATCGGCAAGACCACACAGGACGCACGCCCCGGCCCCATGTGCACGGTGTTGAACGCCACCACCCGTGGCCCCGCACTGCCCTCCGGAGCGCCGGTGTTGGGGTTGACGTCGAACCGCGGGAAGTTGCTGCTCGAGATGTCCAGCCGTATCCGATGGCCCCGGCGGAAGAGGTTGGACGTGGGCATGGGCTCGATGGTGATCTCCACCACTTCGCCAGGCGCCATCAGCCCCGGCAGCTCCCACGAGTCGCGGTAGCGGCAGCGAAGGATGCCGTCGGTCAGGTTCATCGCATACCCCTCGGGGTAGTCCTCGCTGGGCGGGTACTGGTCGATCAGCTTGGCCGTGAAGTCGGTGTCGGGTGCGGTGGACGACACCCACAGCACGATGGTCACCGGCCCGGTGATCTCCACATCGCTGTCGAGCGGCGGCGTCTGGAACACCAGCACGTCGTCCCGGCCGGCCAGCGGCCCGAACGGCGCCTGCGCACCGAACAGCCCGTCGTGCGTGCGCTGGTCGTAGGCACCGGCCACCATCAGCGGTTCGCCCGAGGTGACGGAGCCCCCGATGGTGGGTACCGGCCTTGCGGGGTCGAAGCAAAAACCGGCCTGGGCCTCGGCCTGCGGTACGGACTGCGACAGCAGCCCGCCCGGCGCGAGGTACCAGGGCACCAGCGTGGTCGCCGGTACAGGCCAGCGGGCCGCGCTGCGCCAGACGCCGCCATGGTCGAGCCTGCCTTGCGGCGTGCGCCGCCCCGTGCCCCCGCCCATGCGGAAGTAGCGCACGGCATCGTCCTGCCCCTCGGGCAGCGGCTGCCCGCGCAGCCAGTGGTTGAACCACGCGAGCCGCATGTGCACGTAGTCGGGTGCAAGCGTGCCATCCAGCACCGCATCGCGGCCGAAGTCCACATCGCCCGCGTACGGCACGCTGCGCTCGCCATGCGTCCAGGGGCCCAGAACCATGCGCACGTCGCCCTGCCCGCGCTGCGAGAGCCCGAGGTAGTTGTCGGTGGTGGTCTGCGCATAGGGGTCCCACCAGCCGCACATCAGCATCACGGCCACGCCTTCGAAGGCGCCGTAGTGGCCTGCCGCATACAGCTCGGGCTGGCGCCAGTGGTCATCGAAACTGCCGCGCTCCCATTGGCCGAAGAGATAGTCCTCGTACTCGGGCGCCCACTGCAGCGGCGAGTCGCCGCGCGTCCAGGGCAGGCGCAAGAACCAATCGCCGATGTCGGCCTGGTCGAGCGCCTGGCGCGCGGCGTCGCTCAGGCTGTTGCTGCCGCTGCGCGCATTGCGCAGGGCCCACACGGCCTGCTTGAGCTCGAAGGCACCCCCATGGCGGATGCCGCCACGGTAGGCATTGGCAAAGCCGCCGCATTCGAGAAACATGGCCTTGAGCCCGGCAGGCCGCTGGCTGGCCAGCGCCGTCTGAGTGTGTGCCGCGTACGACAGGCCGTAGGTGCCCACGGCGCCGTTGCACCAGGGCTGCGCCACGATCCAGGCCATGGTGTCGGCGCCGTCGTGGGCTTCGCCCAGGTACTTGGTGAACTGCCCTTCGGAGTCGAAGCGGCCCCGGCAGTCCTGCACCACCACCGCGTAGCCCTCGCGGGCAAACCGCTCGGCCACCTCGCCGCGCCGCAGGGGTGCGGGGTTGGCGGCGGTGCGCTCGCGCCGGGTGGGCTCGTCCTTGCCGTAGGGTGTGCGCTCCAGCAGCACCGGCAGGGGACGGGTGTGGCCGGTGTGGCCGGCCGGCAGATACACATCGGTGGCCAGGTGCACGCCGTCGCGCATGGGCACCCGGCAGGTGTGCCGCACCACCCCGCCCAGACCGGCCGGGGCAGCGGACGGCGCCATTGGATTCATCATCGTGGTCATGGAAGGTCCTGCCTCAGTCGAGCTTGAGGTTGCGGTCCTTGACCAGCTTGGCCCAGCGCGCCGTGTCTTCCTGGATGAAGCGGCCGAGCTCCTGCGGCGTGGTGGGCGCGGGCTCCGCACCCTGCGCCACCAGCGAGGCGGTCACCTCCGGGTCGGCCAGCGATGCGCGCAGCACCTTGCTGATTTTTTGCACCGCATCCGCCGGCGTGCCCGTGGGGGCGAACAGGGCGTACCAGATGTCGTACTCGAAGTCCTTGAGCCCCGCCTCGGCCATGGTCGGCACCTGCGGGAAGGCGCGCGAGCGCTTGGCGCTGGCCACCGCCAGCGGCACCAGCTTGCCCGCCTTGATATGAGCCGCCACGCTGGGCACTGCATTGATGCCCAGCTGCACATGCCCGCCCGCCAGCTCGTTCACCGCCGGGCCGCCGCCCTTGTACGGGATCTGCACCATGCGCGTGCCAGTGGCCGCCTGGAACATCTCCATCGACAAATGCCCCGGGCTACCGTTGCCACTGGTGCTGTAGTTCAGGCCGCCGGGGTTCTTGCGTGCCAGCTCGATAAGCTCCTGCACCGTGCGAACCTGCAGGCTCGGGTGCGTGGTGAGGATGGGCACGTTGACCACCACCCGCCCCACTGGCACGAAGTCGCGCGACGGGTTGTACGTGAGCTTGCTGGACAGCAGCGGCGCCGTCACCATGCCGGAACCTGCGCCCATCAGCAGCGTGTACCCGTCGGCCGGCGCCGAGGAGACCGCCTGGAAGCCGTGCGCACCGGGCCGGTTGTCGATGACGACAGGCTGCCGCCACTGGTCCGACATCTTGCGTGCCACCACACGCATGGCCGTGTCCGCAGCTGCCCCTGCCGGAAACGGAATCACGATGCGCACGGGCTTCTCGGGGAACTCGGCCGCGCCCGCGATCAGCGGGTGGCACAGCATGAAGGAACACAACAGCGCGAGCGTTTGCGGCATGCGGGGCATCCAGGGAATCATGCGGTGCTTGTCATCAGAAATCATGGCGAACTCCCGCGCCAATGGCGCGCACGGACACATTGCTGCGGCTCGAATCGATGCCGTCGCGGTCGATGAAGGCCTGCAACTCGGTGCGTTTGGACAGGGCATAGGTATAGGCTACCTGCTGGCGCTTGCGCAGGCCGCGCAGCGACGCCTGCACATCGCGCTGCATCACGTTGACCACGATGGCGTGCTGGCCAGCTGAAAAGCGGGTGCCCACCAGCCAGTAGTCCACATCGGCGCGGGTGGTGGCCGACGTCCTGGCGTACGTATCGCGGCCCAGCAGCACATAGGGCTCGATCGCGCCGAAGTCGTAGCGCACGCCGGCCTGCCATTTGCTGGAGAACTCGTTGGCCAGCAGTCCACCCGGGCGCGTGTCCTTGCCGTAGCCGATGCCTGCCGACCAGGGCCCGTCGGCATAGTTGAGGCCCAGGTCCAGCGACTTGGCTCCGTTTTCCTGCTCGGGCGTCTTGGCATCGCCGCGCAGGTAGTAGCGCGCCCGCAGGTTGACGCCGCCCCAGGTGGGGCTTTGGTAGCCGATGGCGTTGGACGTGCGGTTGCGCGCGTTCAGGATGGAGGTGCCGATGGCCGTGGCCCCGGCATCGTTGGCGGCGAAAGAGGTGATGCGCGTGACTTGCGAGTACAGCGGCGAGCCGGTCGGGTTGGCGGAGTCGAGCCGCCCCAGCGCCACCGTGCCCAGGCTGCCGCGCAAGGCGGCATAGCTGTTGCGAAACGCTGGCGTCGTGGCGGCGCCGGAGTCGGCTTCGAGCCCCATCTCCAGGCCGAACAGGGCGGCCAGGCCATCGCCCAGGTCTTCCTTGCCGCGAAAGCCCAGGCGGGATGCGTTGTCGCGCTCTTCCGTGACAGAACCGGCGTTGCCGGTCTTGACATTGTTGACGGTGAGCCGCACCTGGCCATAGACCTGCAGGTCCTGTGCGGCAGCGGGCCCAGCAGCCGAAACGGAAAGGCCGCAGGCGGCCAGCGCGAAGGGAAATGAGCGCCTCATGAAATCTTGCTCCTTGAAGGGGTGGTGCCAGGTTGGCTGATGACGCCGCCGATTCTGTGGAGCGAGGTGCTCGGCCACAACGCTATGACGAACGCTGATGACCCTATGCAATAGACCGCAGGTTTGCGCTGGCGTGGGAGCAGTGCAAAGATGCAGACTGGCTGCCTGCATACCCGAACGTCTGCCCCTTTTCCACCCCATGAACTTCAAGCAACTCGAGGCCTTCCAGGCCATCATGCTCAGCGGCTCCACCACCGGCGCGGCCGAGCGCATGGGGCTGTCGCAACCCGCGATCAGCCGTTTGCTGGCGCAGCTGGAGGAAGACCTGGCCCTGCGTCTGTTCGTGCGCGAAAAAGGCCGCCTGAGTCCCACGGCCGAAGCCCATGCGCTGCTGCACGACGCACAGGTGCTGATGGACTCGGCGCAGTGCTTTCGCCGCCATGCCGAACAGTTGCGCCTGGGCGGCTTCAAGCGGCGCCTGCTGAAGGTGGCGGTGCCCAGCACGCTGGCCACCACGCTCATGCCGGTGCTGGCCAAGCGCTTCATGCAGGCCCATCCGGACGTGGTGCTGGAGGTGCTGTCAGGCTCGTACAACGACACGGAGCGCGCGCTGCTGAGCCGCGATGCGGACATCGGCCTGGTGCGCCTGCCCATGGAAATGCAGGGACTGAGCACCCGCGCCAGCCTGGACTCCGAAGCCGTGTGCATCATGCCCCGGGGCCATGCACTCGAAGGCCTGGCGGAGGTCAGCCCCACCGACCTGATCGACGTCAGCCTGATCCTGCTGGGGCGCCAGCGGCAGATCCGCCACGACATCGACATGGCCTTTCGCCAGCGGCGCGTGCAGCCGCGCGTGGCGCTGGAGGTGCACTCCATCAGCGAGGCCTGCGCCCACGTGGCCCAAGGGCTCGGGGTCTCGATCGTGAACGCCTTGCTGGCGCAGCACTGCCCGTACGAGGCGATCACGTCGCGCCCGTTCAGGCCCCGTATCGCCTACCAGCTGGGCATCGCCACGGTGAACAACGCACCGGCTTCGCCGTTGCATGACACTTTCACCCGGCTGCTGGTGGAGGCGATGGAAGCACCTTCCCCCGCGGTGGCATTGCCTTCAGCTCTCTGAAACTGGCACGCCCTCGCCAGTGCACCCGCGGAACTGGCTTCTCCAGGCCACCGGGTGCATCCCCCTCCCACGCAGCAAGAGAGGGGGAAGGCGCCGCAGGCGACTCAGGGGGTGCGGTCTTAAATCGCCACGAGGTTGCGAATGCCCTTGGCTTCCATCTCGCTACCTGGCCCGCGGGCGATGACCTCGCCGCGTTCCATCACCAGGTACTCATCGGCCAGTTCCTGCGCAAAGTCGTAGTACTGCTCGCACAGCAGGATGGCCATTTCTCCCTGGT
>CAMLQP010000199.1 GCA_946482115.1 uncultured Comamonadaceae bacterium | reverse complement strand
GGCGCTGCTCGAAGCTGGCCACCGTGGGGTTGCCGTAGCGGCCGTAGGTGAAGCCGTCCTCGTCGCCGTTGAAACGGCGCGCGGCGGTCTCGGCGCTGGGCTGCACGTAGCCGCTGGTCAGGTACAGGGCCTCGGAGTTCTCGCCGTACTGTGAACGCTCGACGGCTTCGCGGACGGCCAGGGTGTCGCGGTGCAGGGATTTGTCCATGTCAGGCATCTTGCGCGTTCGGCAGGGCCAGGCGCGAGGTGTCCTCGTCGCCCTCCTGGGTGTTCACGCGTTTCTCGTTCAGGCGCACGATGTCGTCTGAGGTCACGTCGCCGGTGACGTAGACGCCGTCGAAGCAGGAAGCATCGAAGCCGTCGAGCCCGGGATTGAGCGAGCCGACCGCGCGCTTCATCGCGTCCACGTCCTGATAGATCAGCGCATCGCAACCGATGATTTCGCGGATCTCGTCCACGGTGCGGCCGTGGGCCACCAGCTCGTCCTTGGTCGGCATGTCGATGCCGTAGACGTTGGGATAACGCACCGGCGGCGCGGCACTGGCGAGATACACCTTGCGCGCGCCGGCATCCCGCGCCATCTGCACGATTTCCTTGGAGGTGGTGCCGCGCACGATGGAGTCGTCCACCAGCAGCACGTTGCGGCCCTTGAACTCGCTGGCGATCACGTTGAGCTTCTGGCGCACCGATTTCTTGCGCACCGCCTGGCCCGGCATGATGAAGGTACGACCCACATAGCGGTTCTTGACGAAGCCCTCGCGGTAGGGCTTGCCGATCAGCTGCGCGAGCTGCATCGCGCTGGGACGGCTGGACTCGGGAATGGGAATGACCACGTCGATCTCGGTCGGCGGCACGGTGGAGATCACGCGCTGCGCCAGCGTCTCGCCCATGTTGAGGCGGGCCTGGTAGACCGAGATGCCGTCCAGCACCGAGTCGGGCCGCGCGAGGTAGACGAACTCGAATATGCAGGGGTGGTGCTTGGGTGCGTCGTTGCACTGCTGCGAGCGCAGCGTGCCGTCCAGGCCGATGAACACGGCCTCACCCGGCTCGATGTCGCGCTCGAACACGAAGCCCGTGCCCTCGAGCGAGACGGACTCGCTGGCCACCATCAGCGCGCCGTCGGCCGAGCGGCCGAAACACAGCGGACGGATGCCGTGCGGGTCGCGGAAGGCCAGCAGGCCGTGGCCGGCGATCAGCGCGATGACGGCGTACGAGCCCTTGATGCGGCGCTGCACCGCGCGCACGGCGGTGAAGACGTCGTCGGCCTGCAGCGGCACGCCGCGCGTGGCCTTCTCCAGTTCGTGGGCCAGCACGTTGAGCAGCACCTCGGAGTCGCTCTCGGTGTTGATGTGGCGGTGGTCCTGCAGGAACAGTTCCTGCTTGAGCCCGTGGGCATTGGTCAGGTTGCCGTTGTGCACCAGCACCAGGCCGAACGGCGCGTTGACATAGAACGGCTGGGCCTCTTCCTCGCTGAAGGCGTTGCCGGCGGTGGGGTAACGCACCTGGCCCAGGCCCACGTTGCCGGGCAGCGCGCGCATGTTGCGGGTGCGGAAGATGTCACGCACCATGCCCTTGGCCTTGTGCATGAAGAACTTGTGGTCCAGCTGGGTGACGATGCCGGCCGCGTCCTGGCCCCGGTGCTGCAGCAACAGCAGGGCGTCGTAGATCAGCTGGTTGACAGGGGCGTTGTGGGCAACGCCGACGATTCCACACATGGCGGGACCTCTAGAGCTTCAATGGAAATGGGACCCCAGCTCGGCGGGCAGCAGCGGGCTCAGGGTCTTGAGGGAGGCATCCAGCAGGCCCGCGCCGCGCGAGGCCTGCCACTGGGCATGCTGGTGCAGCGGCGTCATCGCCACCACCAGGCCCAGGGCCAGCAGAATGATCAGGCCGCGCAGCAGGCCGAAGACGGCGCCCAGCGTGCGGTCCACCGGGCGCAGGCCGATGGACTCGACCAGCTGCTTGACCAGCCAGGCCAGCAGGCCGGCTGCGAACGCGACCACGACGAACACCAGGGCGAAACCGGCGGCATAGCGCAGCGGCTCGGGGGTTTCCTTCAGCGGCAGCCAGCCGGCCACGTCGACCGCGAACCACTGGGCCAGGAAGAACGCCGCCACCCAGCCGAACACCGACAGCACCTCGTAGAGCAGCCCGCGCCAGGCGCCGATCACGACCGACACCAGCAGCACCAGGGCCAGCAGGATGTCGACGACGGGGTAGTCCATGGCGCGCGGCCTCAGAGCGTGAGGATGGCCGTGGGCAGGCCCAGGGCCTTGACCTTGGCGGCGGCCTTGTCGGCCTCGGCCTTGGAGTCGAACGGGCCGATGCGCACGCGGATGCGCTGGCCTTCGGGCGTCTGGGCCACGTGGGTGTAGGTCTTGAGGCCGGCGCGCTCCAGGCGCTGGCGCACCTCGCGGGCCCGGGCCTCCTCTGCGTAGGCACCCACCTGCACCACCACGCGCTCGGCGCCCTTGCCTTCAAGCAGGGCCTGGGCACGCTGGCTGTCGCTGGCAGGCGGCTTGGCGGCCGGGGCCGGCCTGGCTTCAGGCTTGGGCTCCGGCTTGGGCTCGGGTTTCGCCTCCGGCTTGGGCTCCGGCCTGGGCGCGGGGGGCGGGGCCTGCACCGTCTCGGCAGGGGCCGGCGCGGGAGCCGCGGCCACCGGGGCGGGTGCCGGCGTCGCCGCCGGTGTGGGAGCCGGCACCGGGGCGAGTGCCGGTGCATTCTGGCGCGACGGAATCTCGATCGGGATGTCCACCGCGATCGGCCGGGGCTGGGTGTCGAACAGCAGCGGGAAGCCGACCACGCCGATCAGCACCAGCACGGCCGCGCCGATCAGGCGGTGGCGGGCACGGCGGCGAATGTCTTCGATGGAAGGAGCGGCGGCAGTGGCAGAGCGGGATTTCGGGTTGGGCATGGCGCGTTCCGGGCGGGCATCGGACCAGGGTCAAGCCGGGAGATGCCGGGCGGCCAGGCGCGGCACGCCGTCTTGCAACACCCCGCCCACGGTGTAGAAGGAACCGAAGACCACGATTCTATCAGCCGGGTCCGCGGCGGCGACCGCCGCCTGCAGGGCCGCGAGCGGGGATTCGTGACAGGCCGACCAGCGCGCGCCGCTGGCCTTTTCCAGATCGGCCGCGCGGGCGGCCCGGGGCGTGGGCAGGTCGCAGAAATGCCAGCGGTCGATCAAGGGTCCGACGCGCGCGAACATGGGCGCGAGATCCTTGTCGGCCATGGCGCCGAACACCGCATGGGTGGTGGGGTAGAAGCCCATGGCGTCGAGGTTTTCGGCCAGCGCGGCCACGGAATGCGGGTTGTGGGCCACGTCCAGCACCAGCACGGGCTGGCCAGGCACGATCTGGAACCGTCCGGGCAGCTCCACCATCGCCAGGCCGTTGCGCACCGCCTGGGCGGTTACCGGCAGGCGCTCGCGCAGCACCTCCAGCGCCGCAAGCGCGCCTGCGGCGTTGACCAGCTGGTTGGCGCCACGCAACGCCGGGTAGGCCATGCCGCTGAAGCGGCGCGTGCCGCGCGACGGGTGCACCGCCCAGCCCCACTGCTGGCGGTCGCCAGCGAAGTGGAAGTCCACCCCCAGGCGCCACAGGTCCGCCCCCAGCGCGGCGGCGTGATCCAGCACGCTTTGCGGGGGCTGCGGGTCGCTCACCACCGCCGGCCGGCCGGCACGCATGATGCCGGCCTTCTCGCGGCCAATGCTTTCGCGGTCCGGCCCCAGCAGTTCCATGTGGTCCAGGTCTATGCTGGTGATGACCGCGCAGTCGGCATCGACGATGTTGACCGCGTCCAGCCGGCCGCCCAGGCCCACCTCCAGGATCACCACGTCCAGGTCCTGGTGCGACAGCGCGTGCAGGATGGCCAGCGTGGTGAACTCGAAATAGGTCATCGCCGTGTCGCCGCGCGCAGCCTGCACCGCCGCGAACGACGGCAGCAGCTCGGCCTCGGCGATGGACTGCCCGCGCAGACGGCAGCGTTCCTCGAAATGCACCAGGTGGGGCGAGCTGTAGACGCCGGTGCGGTAGCCGGCCTGCTGGCAGATGCTCTCCATCATGGCGCAGGTGGATCCCTTGCCGTTGGTGCCGGCCACGGTGATCACGGGGCAGCCGAAGCGCAGGCCGGCGCCGCCATCGAGCCGTTCGGCCACGGCGCGCACGCGCTCCAGCCCGAGCACGATGCCTTGCTGACCCTTGGGGTGCAGCCGTTCACAAAAAGCCAGCCATTCGTCCAGCGTGGCCGGTTGGTCTGTCGCGGGGTGTTCTGTCATCCACGCATTTTCGCAGCCCGGGCCCCGCCCTTCAGCGCGTCGGGACTTGCGGGACAATCACGGCCATGATCACCGTCTATGGCATTCCCAACTGCGACACCGTGAAAAAGGCCCGCGCCTGGCTGGCCGACCGTGGCGTCGAACACACCTTCCACGACTTCAAGAAGCAGGGCGTGCCGGCCGGGCTGGACCGCTGGGCCCAGGCCGTGGGCTGGGAAACCCTGCTCAACCGCAAGGGCACCACCTGGCGCAAGCTGGACGACGCCACCCGCGGGCGCGTGACCGACGCCGCCAGCGCCGTGGCCCTGATGCGCGAGCAGTCCAGCGTGATCAAGCGGCCCGTGGTGGATTGGGGCGACGGCCTCACCGTGGGCTTCGACGCCGAGGACTGGGCGCGACGCGCCTAAAATTGCAGGTTTTCCGCCTTTTCACCCCCCGCCCATGACCACCACCCAGATCGACGGCGTGTCCGTCAGCACGAAAGCCAATGTCTACTTCGACGGCAAGTGCGTCAGCCACGGCATCACCTTCCCCGACGGCACGAAAAAGTCGGTCGGCGTGGTCCTGCCCGCCACCCTGACCTTCAACACCGGCGCTGCCGAGATCATGGAATGCGTGGCCGGCGGCTGCGAATACAAGCTGGCCGGCACCAGCGAATGGGTCAAATCCGGCCCCGGGGAGCGCTTCAGCGTGCCCGCCAACTCCAGCTTCGACATCCGCGTGAGCGAGGCCTACCACTACATCTGCCACTTCGGGTAATCACAGACATGGCCACCATCCTGCAAAAACTGCCCCTGGGGCAAAAGGTCGGCATCGCCTTCTCGGGCGGCCTGGACACCTCCGCCGCGCTGCTGTGGATGAAGAAGAAGGGCGCCCTGCCCTACGCCTACACCGCCAACCTGGGCCAGCCGGACGAGACCGACTACGACGAGATCCCGCGCAAGGCCATGGCCTACGGCGCCGAGAAGGCCCGCCTGGTGGACTGCCGCCAGCAGCTGGCGCACGAAGGCATCGCCGCCATCCAGTGCGGCGCCTTCCACATCAGCACCGCCGGCATCACCTACTTCAACACCACCCCGCTGGGCCGCGCCGTGACCGGCACCATGCTGGTGGCCGCCATGAAGGAGGACGACGTCAACATCTGGGGCGACGGCTCGACCTTCAAGGGCAACGACATCGAGCGCTTCTACCGCTACGGCCTGCTGACCAACCCCAGCCTCAAGATCTACAAGCCCTGGCTGGACCAG
>CAMLQP010000198.1 GCA_946482115.1 uncultured Comamonadaceae bacterium | reverse complement strand
CGATGGCCAAGGTTTTCATTGATGGCGAGGCGGGCACCACGGGCCTGCAGATCCGCGAGCGGTTGCAGGACATGCCGTCCGTCGAACTGCTGAGCATCGCGCCCGAGCGCCGCAAGGATCCCGAGGCCAAGCGCGACCTGATGGCCTCGGCCGACCTGGTGGTGTTGTGCCTGCACGACGACGCGGCACGCGAGTCGGTGGCGCTGATCGACAGCCTGCCCGGCCGCCAACCCAAGATCGTGGATGCCTCCACCGCCCACCGCGTGGCACCGGGCTGGGTCTACGGTTTCCCCGAACTCACGCCGGGCCACTCCCGCGCGGTGGCCCAGGCCCAGCGTGTGGCCAACCCCGGCTGCTACCCCACGGGCGGCATCGCGCTGCTGCGCCCGCTGGTGGACGCCGGCCTGCTGCCGCGGGACTACCCCGTGGTGCTGTCCGGCTACTCGGGCTATTCCGGCGGCGGCCGCCAGATGATCGAAGCCTACGAAGTCGCGCGCACCGCGCCGCCGCTGGAGGTGTACGGTCTGGGCCTGACGCACAAGCACCTGCCCGAGCTGCAGCACTATGTGGGCCTGACGCGCCGGCCCATCTTCGTGCCTGCCGTGGCCAATTTCTACGCCGGCATGATCGACCACGTCGGCCTGCAGTTCGACCTGATGAGCGGCGTGAGCCATGCCGCCCAGCTGGAGGACGCCCTGCGCGCCCACTACGCGGGCAGCGAATGGGTCAGCGTGGTGGCAGCCGATCCGGCCGGTCGCATCGAGCCGACCGCGCTCAACGGCACCAACCGCATGGAGCTCAGTGTCTTCGGCAACGACAAGCTGGGCCAGGCCGTGCTGGTGGCTCGCCTCGACAACCTGGGCAAGGGCGCCAGCGGCGCCGCGGTGCAGAACCTGAAGCTGATGCTGGGGCTCTGAACCGGCGTGCAGGTGGCCTGGGAGGGTCGATGGGGGACCAGACGTGAAGCGCCTGCCGCCGCTCAACGCCCTGCGCGCATTCTCCGTCGCCGCCCGATGCGGCAGCATGTCCAAGGCCGGGGAAGCCCTGCACGTGACACAGGGCGCCGTCAGCCGGCAGGTCAAGCTGCTCGAGGAGACGCTGGGGCGGTCACTGTTCCTGCGCGTGCCCCAGGGGCTGAAGCTGACCGAGGCTGGCGCCCTGCTGGCCGAACACTTCGGCCATGCCTTCGATGGCATCGAACGGGTGGTGGAGCAGCTGGCCAGCGACCAGCGCCGGTTGCACCTGCGCATCAACGTGCCGCCGACCTTCGCCACCCGATGGCTGGCTCCGCGCCTGACCGATTTCCGTCGGCGGCATCCCTTTGTCGACCTGCAGATCACCACGCACTGGCTGCAGACGCCTTGTCTTGGGCGCGAGGGCTCGCGCCACGGGCTGGCCGACTACCTGGCGATCAAGTACGTGCTGATGGGCGGGCTCAGGCGTTGACGACGTCGCCGCCCTCGCGGGTGGCGGCGCCGCCGCGCACCAGCTCGTCGACCAGCGCGGCGAGCCAGACGTCCAGCGGCTCGCCACCGGCGTGCTGCCGGTGCATGCCGGCAACATAGGGCGTGTTCGCCGCCCAGTCGCGCAGCGTCGCGCCGCTCACGCGCTGCAGCTCCAGCAGCTTGAACTTGACCAGCACCTTGAGCGCGTAGCGCAGGTGCTTGTCCGGCTGGCCCTGGAACTGAGCCAGGCGGCTGCGCGCGCGGGCCAGTGCGCTCTCCACGTCGGTGAACACCCGTCCGTGGCCCGGCACCACGGTGAGCGGACGCAGGCGGTCGATCAGGTCAAGCGTGTCGCCCACCTCGTCGAAGGCGTCCACGCCGTCGAGTTCGGGGAACACGACGCCGAAGCCGTTCTCCCACAGCGCGTCCGCCGACAGCAGCGTGCGGCTGGCCGGCTCGAACAGCACCACGGCGTGCGGGTCGTGGCCGCGCGCGGCGTGGATCTGCCAGTCGAGATCGCCCAGGCGAACGGTCTCGCCCGGCCGCAGCAGGCCGTCGACACGAAAACGTGGGCATGCCTGGCCGGTGGGGCTGTAGGTCAGGCGGGTTTCGTCCCAGGCGCGCACGGCTTCCGATTCGCCGGGCGGGATCAGCGTGCGCGCGCCGGGCCAGGCGGCCTGCAGCGCGGCGTTGCCGCCACAGTGGTCGCTGTGCAGGTGGGTGTTGGCCAGCAGGTCCAGCGGCCGCTTCCCCAGCGCGTGGCGCACCAGCTCCACCGTCTGCGTGGCGTGGGTGCAGTAGCCGGTGTCCACCACGGCCGTGCCGTCCCGGCCGGTGAAGACCACGTTGTTGGCCGACAGCCAGCCGCGTTCGATGATGGCGACGCCGGGTGGCAGGGTGGGAGCTGGGCTCATGCGATCAGAGGCTGGAATTGTGAGACAGCGTCGGGCGCGTCGAACAGCGTGGCGATGCCCCGCGATTCGCGCTCGGCGATGTTGTGCAGGAAGCCGGTGGCATCGCCCAGGGCGGCGAAGGCATCGAAGCCGGCTTCGAGGAAGTCCTGCAGCGCACCCAGGCCGGCGGCGCGTGCCGGACCGCGCATCAGCCGCAGCGCGGTGCGCAGGCCCTTGAGTTTCGTGAGCCGCTGCAGCTCGCGGCCCATGTGTTGCACCACCTGCAGCTGGCGCTCACGCGCGGCGCGCTGGCCGGTGGCGCGCCAGGCCGCCACGTAGCGCTGCGCAGGCGTGCCTCGTGCGGCCAGCCAGTGGCCAGCCAGGTCGTGGTCCAGGGTTTCGGTCAGTGCGTGTATCTCGGCCATGTCCACCGCCAGCTGCGCCACCTGTTCGGGGAACAGGCGTTCGATGGCACCGGCAATGCGACCGAACTGCGCGTCGCGCTCGCGGAAGTCGTGGTCGCCGTAGAGTTCTTCCAGGAAGAAGCGCGCCGCCGGCGCCTGCCGCGCGTCGGCCAGGGCATCGGTGTAGCTGGCCGCGAAGCGGCGTGCCTGCAAGGCCTTGACCTCGGACACCGCCTGCGCAAGACCGGGCGCGCCGGTGCGCGCGCGCAGCTCGGCCACGTGGGCCAGGTGCGCGCGTATCCGGTCGGCGGGGCGTTCTGCGGGCATGGGGTGAGTCTAGGCGTAGCGCCGGGCGTCGACGTGGCGGCCCTGTCCCCAGAGTTGCACGCGCGCCTGCCGCGCGATCTGCGCCGCCAGCGAGGTGGGCGCGCCCAGCGTGGCCAGTGCGGCAATGCCCAGCCGCGCGCACTTGAGCGCGAGTTCGTAGCTGGCGCGGCTGGACAGCACCACGAAACCGTCCTCCCCCAGCCGCCGCTGGCGCGCGAGGCGGCCGATCAGCTTGTCCAGCGCGTTGTGGCGGCCCACGTCTTCCAGCACGTCGGTCAGGGTGCCGTCGGGCCGGGCCCAGCCGGCTGCGTGCAGGGCGCCGGTGCGCGCGTTCAGCGGCTGGTGTTCGGGCAGGGCCTCGAAGGCGCGGCGCAGCGCGGCCGTGTCGAGCGACGCCACCCAGGCCGGCGGCGTGAGCGGCTCGGGCGAGAGCTCCAGCGCATCCAGGCTTTCAAGGCCGCACAGGCCACAGCCGGTGCGGCCCGCAAGGGCGCGGCGGCGCTCTTTCAGGCGCGCGAAGCAGCCGCTCGCGATCTCGACCTGCGCCTCGAAGGCGCCGTCATGCGCCGCCAGGTCGATGCCACGACAGTCGCCGGGGGTGTCGATCAGCCCTTCGCTGAGCGCGAAGCCGAGCGCGAAGTCCTCCAGGTCGTGCGGCGTGGCCATCATCACGGCGTGCGACAGGCCGTTGAAGACCAGCGCCACCGGCACCTCGGCGGCGAGCTCGGGCAGCGGCTCAGCCGGCATGGCGCGTCAGCACCACGGGCACCGACTTGGAGGTGGGCGTGCCCGCGCCCTCGGACACCGCCGACAGCGGCACCAGCGGGTTGGTCTCGGGGTAGTAGGCCGCGAGGTTGCCGCGCGGGATGTCGTAGGCCACCAGCCGGAAGCCGTCGGCGCGGCGCGCGCGGCCGTCGTCCCACACGGTCTGCAGATCCACGGTGTCGCCGTCGGCGAAGCCGAGGTCTCGGATGTCCTCGGGGTTTATGAAGACCACGCGGCGCTGGCCGAACACGCCGCGGTAGCGGTCGTCCATGCCGTAGACAGTGGTGTTGTACTGGTCGTGCGAGCGGAGGGTGAGCAGCGTGAACACGCGGGCATCGCGCCGGCGTTCGCGCATGCGGTGGGTCGGCGTATCCAGCGGCACCGCGTGCGCCACGAAGGCGGCCTTGCCCCGGGGCGTCTCCCAGAGTCGTTCGCTGGCCGCATTGCGCAGCCGGAAGCCACCGGGCACGGCCACGCGGCGGTTGAAGTCGTGAAAGTCGTCGAACACTCGCTCAATCAGATCGCGGATGCGGTCGTAGTCCTCCACCAGCCAGAGCCAGGGCGTGTGGCTGCCCTTGCCGCCGGGGCCGCCCAGCGTGGCCTGCGCCAGCCGCGCGACGATGGCGGGCTCGGACAGCAGGTGTTCCGACGCGGGCGGGTTGATGCCGCCGGACAGGTGCACCATGCTCATGGAGTCTTCCACCGTCACGCGCTGCACGCCGCCGGCCTGCCGGTCGATCTCGGTGCGGCCCAGGCAGGGCAGCAGCAGGGCCTCGCGCCCGTGCACCAGGTGGCTGCGGTTGAGCTTGGTGGCCACGTGCACGGTCAGCTCGCATCGCTGCAGCGCCTGCCAGGTCTGCACCGTGTCGGGCGCGGCGGCGGCGAAGTTGCCGCCCAGCGCGAAGAACACCTTGCCCTCGCCGTCCAGCATCGCCTGTATCGCCTCCACCGTGTCCACGCCGGGGTGGCGCGGGGGCTCGAAGCCGAACACCTCGGCCAGGCGGTCC
This sequence comes from uncultured Comamonadaceae bacterium, assembly GCA_946482115.1. The sequence goes on along the minus strand of CAMLQP010000198.1, from coordinate 773 downwards.
AGCAGCCGGGCGGGCGGCTTTTCCCAGATGCCCATGGTGCGGTCGCCCTGCACGTTGCTGTGGCCGCGCACCGGGCAAATGCCCGCGCCGGGGCGGCCCACGTTGCCACGCAGCAGCAGCAGGTTGGTCAGCATCTGTATGGTGGCCACCGAACGCGGCTGCTGCGTGATGCCCATGCCCCAGCAGAGGATCACGCGTCCGGCCTGGCGGTAGACCTCGGCGGCGGCGCGCAGCTGGACCTCGGGCAGGCCGGATTCCTGCTCCAGCAGTGCCCAAGATTCGGCGCGCAGGTCGGCCGCGAGGGCGTCGAAGCCGGTGGTGTGCTCGGCGATGAAGGCGTGGTCCAGCACCGCCTCGCCTGCGTCCTCACGTTCGATCAGGTGCTTCATCATGCCCTTGACCGCGGCCAGGTCGCCGCCCGCGCGCAACTGGTGGTAGTGGGTGCTGATGGGCGTGGAGCCCAGCGTGGCCATTTCTACCGGGTCCTGCGGGTCGGCGAAGCGCTCCAGCCCGCGCTCGCGCAGCGGGTTGAAGCTCATGATGCGCGCCCCCCGGCGCGCCGCGCGGCGCAGCTCTCCCAGCATGCGAGGGTGGTTGGTGCCCGGGTTCTGGCCGAAGATGAGAATGGCGTCGGCGTGCTCGAAGTCGTCCAGCGTGACCGTGCCCTTGCCCACGCCGATCTGCTCGCGCAGGGCCAGTCCGCTGGGCTCGTGGCACATGTTGGAGCAGTCGGGGAAGTTGTTGGTGCCGTACTCGCGCACGAACAGCTGGTA
>CAMLQP010000197.1 GCA_946482115.1 uncultured Comamonadaceae bacterium | reverse complement strand
CGACGTCGGTCTTGGTGTCCTCCAGCTTCTGCTGCTCTTCCATGCGCTTGCGCATTTCATGGTCGTACAGGCGCGAGCGCAGGCGCTGCCAGGCGAGGTCGCGGTTGCTGTGCTGGCTGCGGCTGTCCTGGCTCTGCACCACGATGCCGGTGGGGATGTGCGTCAGGCGCACGGCCGAGTCGGTCTTGTTGATGTGCTGGCCGCCCGCGCCACTGGCGCGGTAGGTGTCCACGCGCACGTCGGCGGGGTTGATCTCGATCTCGATGGAGTCGTCGATCTCGGGGTAGACGAACACCGAGGCGAATGAGGTGTGGCGGCCGCCCGAGCTGTCGAACGGGCTCTTGCGCACCAGGCGGTGCACTCCGGTCTCGGTGCGCAGCAGGCCGAAGGCGTATTCGCCCTCGATCTTGATGCTGGCGCTCTTGATGCCGGCGGTGTCGCCCGGGGTTTCGTCTTCGACCGTGGTCTTGAAACCCTTGCGTTCGGCGTAGCGCAGGTACTGGCGCAGCAGCATGCTGGCCCAGTCGCAGGCCTCGGTGCCGCCGGCGCCGGCCTGGATGTCCAGGAAGCAGTTCAGCGGATCGGCCGGGTTGTTGAACATGCGGCGGAATTCGAGCTGCTCGACTTCAGACTGGAGCTTGGCGGCTTCCGCCTCTATGGTCAGCAGCCCGGTCTCGTCGTCCTCGGCGGCCGACATCTCGAACAGTTCGGTGTTGTCGGCGAGTTCGCCGGTCAGCCGGTCGATGACCAGCACCACGCCCTCGAGCGAGCGTTTTTCCTTGCCCAGTTCCTGGGCGCGCTTGGGGTTGTCCCAGACGGTGGGTTCTTCGAGCGCGGCGTTGACCTCGCTGAGCTTCAGGGCCTTGGCATCGTAGTCAAAGATACCCCCGTAGCTCGGCCACCCGCGCAGTCAGGTCGGCGAGCTGGTTCTTGAGGCTGTTGAGGCGTTCGGCTTCCATGGTGATTTTTCCGGCGTTCGTCTGCAAAACGCGGATTTTCTCATGGGCCGGGCCCCTCAGTAGCGCCAGTTGGCTCCGAACATCACGGCGGCGGTGCCCAGCACCTGCATCTCCACCGATCCCCGGTCGCCCAGGCGGTAGCCGATGGCGGGTATCACGGCGGGAGCGAAGCCGCCGAAATTCAGCGGCACCTTGTCCTTGAACTCGCCCTTGTAGCCGTAGATCACGCCGGCGCTGAGGCCGGCATACAGGCGCGGCGCGGCGCGAATGAAGCCGTCCCAGTTCTTGCCCACGAAAACATAGGCCGAGGGCTGGCCGAAGGAGTTGCGGAACAGCGAGGCGCCGCAGAAGCGGTTGTCCGGCAGGCGGCGGCTCAGGCTCAGCGCGAACACCGGGCGGTGGTCTTCGGAATGCCGCCAGTGGTGGGTGTGGGGCGAGAAGAAGACTTCGTTGCGGGGCTGCCTGTCGCCTTCGACGCTGTCCCAGCCCGGGCACAGGTTGAAGGCCCACGACGGGCCCAGCCCGAGCGCCCCGATCAGCGCGATGAGGTGTTTCTTGTTCTTCATGGCCCCGACTCTGCCCGGGGCAGGTGTCGGGTTGACGAGCGGCTGTTACGAAACGTAGGGGCTCAATCCCGGGCCAGGAAGTCCTCGATCAGCCGCGCCAGCACGGTGGGCTGGTCGTGGTGCATCATGTGCCCGGCGTCCTCCACGCGGGCGCTCTGCAGCTGCGGCACCACCTTCAGGCGCTCTTCGTACTCGGCCAGCGTGAACTTGCCCTGCCACCAGGCGTCCAGGCTGTTGTCCGACGCGATCACCGACAGCGTGGGGGCGGCGATACGGCGGTAGATCTCCAGCACCTCGTCCAGGCGATAGAGCTGGGCGTTGATCACCTTGTGCGCGGCATCGCCGAGGATGGCCCAGCGGCCCTCGGCATCGGGCGCGGCCCAGTGGCGGGCCAGCCACTGCGCCTTGTCGGCATCGAGCCGTGGGTTGGTCTTCATCAGGCGGCGGGCCACGCCGTCCACCGTGTCGTAGGTCTTGAGCGCCATCTCGCCGCGCGCCAGGCCCTTGAGCTCGTCCATCCACCGGGCATAGCGGCCCGGCGCCTGCGAGGGGCGCGAGGCCGGCATGCCGAAGCCTTCGAGGTTGACCAGGCGGCGGATGCGTTCGGGCCGCACGCCGCTGTACATCATCGCCACGTTGCCACCCATGCTATGGCCCACCAAGTCCACCGCCTGGCCGGCGGCGTAGTGGTCCAGCAGCAGGTCGAGATCGGCCAGGTAGTCCGGAAACCAGTAGTTGTCGGTCGGCGGCGTGGTGGTCAGACCGTAGCCGCGCCAGTCAGGTGCAATCACCCAGCGGTCTTCCCGCAGGGCATCCACCACGAACTGGAACGAGGCGGAGACATCCATCCAGCCATGCACCATGACCAGCGGCGGCTGGCCGGCGCGGGGCGAGCCCCATTGGCGCACGTGGTAGGTCAGGTGGCGCAGGGGCAGGAATTCGGAACGGGAGGGGCGTAGCGCTTGATACATTTGCGCCATTATCAGGAGACAGAACGTGAGCCGCAGTCCGCGCCGAGACACGCCCGCCCCGAATGCCACGGCCGCCGCCCCGGCCGACCGCTACGCCACCCTGCACCAGGGTTTCCGATGGGCGATACCCCAGCACTTCAACATCGCCGAGGTCTGCATGCGGCGCTGGGCGGACGACCCGGCCACCGCCCGGGCCACCGCCATCATCGCCGACGGGCCGGGCCTCCAGCCGCGCCGGCACAGCTTTGCCGAGCTGATGGCGCAGGCCAACCGCCTGTCCAACCTGCTGGCCGAGCAGGGCGTGCGACGTGGCGACCGCGTGGCGATCGTGCTGCCGCAGCGCTTCGAGACGGCGGTGGCCTACATGGCGGTGTTGCAGATGGGCGCGGTGGGCATGCCGCTGTCGCAGCTGTTCGGGCCCGAGGCGCTGGAATTCCGCCTGCGCGACAGCGAGGCCGTGGCCGCCATCTGCGACGCCAGCACGCAGGACAGCCTGCTCGCGGTGCGCGCGCAGTGCCCGCTGCTGCGCAGCGTGATCGGCGTGGAGGCGTCGCAGGCCGACCTGGACTGGTCCGCCGCGCTGGCGCGTTCGTCCGGTGCCTTCAAGCCCGTGGCCACGCTGGCCGACGAGGCGGCGGTGCTGATCTACACCAGTGGCACCACCGGCAACCCCAAGGGCGCGCTGATCCCGCACCGGGCGCTGATCGGCAACCTCAGTGGCTTCGTCTGCAGCCAGAACTGGTTCGGTTTCGATCCGTGGGACGCGAGTGCGCCCTCCGGGGCGGTGTTCTGGTCCCCGGCCGACTGGGCCTGGACCGGCGGTCTCATGGACGCGTTGCTGCCGACGCTGTATTTCGGGCGGCCCATCGTGGGCTACAACGGCCGTTTCGCGCCCGAGGTGGCATTCGAGCTGATGCAGCGCCATGGCGTGACGCACACTTTCCTGTTCCCCACCGCGCTCAAGGCCATGATGAAGGCCGTGCCGGTGCCTCGCCAGCGCTACCGGCTGGGTCTGCAGGCCATCATGAGCGCGGGCGAGGCCGTGGGCGACGCGGTGTTCGCCTACTGCCGCGACCAGCTTGGCGTGCTGGTCAACGAGATGTTCGGCCAGACCGAGATCAATTACATCGTGGGCAACTGCACCCGGCTGTGGCCGGCGCGGCCGGGCAGCATGGGCAAGGGCTACCCGGGCCACCGCGTGGCCGTGCTGGACGAGGAGGGCAACGAATGCCCGGTGGGGGTGCCGGGCGACGTGTCGGTGCACCGACGGGACGTGCACGGCGAGCCCGATCCCATCTTCTTCCTGGGCTATTGGAAGAACGAGGCCGCCACCCGCGCCAAGTTCACCGGCGTGCCGGAGGACAGCTGGTGCCGCACCGGCGACCTGGCGGTGCGCGACGCCGACGGCTACCTCTGGTACCAGGGCCGGGCCGACGACGTGTTCAAGGCGGCGGGCTACCGGATCGGCCCCAGCGAGATCGAGAACTGCCTGGTCAAGCACGTGGCCGTGGCCAACGCGGCGGTGGTGCCCAAGCCCGATGCCGAGCGCGGCGCGGTGGTCAAGGCCTACGTGGTGCTGGCGCCCGGCCACGCGGGGACCGACGCGCTGGTGAGAGACCTGCAGGCCCACGTCAAGGGCAAGCTGGCGCCCTACGAATACCCCAAGGAGATCGAGTTCGTCGACAGCCTGCCCATGACCACCACCGGCAAGGTGCAGCGGCGGGTGCTGCGGCTGCAGGAAGAGGATCGGTTTCGTCAGGCCCAGGTCAAGCCCGCTGCCGTCACTCCAGCGGCTTGAGCGGCAGCCTGGCTGTTGCGCGGCATTCCGTCTGGCGCACGCCCGGCACCGCGAACGTCACGTTGATTTCAACGGTGCCATCCATGACGCGACCCTGGTAGGTCTGCATCTTGGTGCCCAGGGCATGGGGGCGCAGTACCGCCTCTCCCGAAAAATGGCCATCGGGTGAGACCAGCCAGTCGAAGGAGTGTCCGCGCGGCAAACGGCCGGAAATTCTGCCGTCGACCACGCGGCCACGCAGCACAGGTGGCTCGGACGACTCGCCCGGACAGGGCGAAACGTACGCCAGCGATCCTTCGAACTGCCCCTGGACAGGCACGCCCCCGGCCAGGGCGGGCAGGGCCGCCAAAGTGCCAAGCCACAGGGGCATCCACCCGCCCGCCCCTGACAAGGTGGGCGCGATCCGGGCGACATGGGCACGCGCATCGGCAGCGAACATGGCAGCTCCTCACGTTTGGACCGCCAAATGTTAGGCATCCAGCGCGCTGCAGGTCAACCCGTTCAGCCCCCTGGTTCGCTCAGGCCAGAGGCCGGCGCGAGCGCGACTGGTCGCGCGCGACCTCGATGAATTCGAGGACTTCCGGTCGCAGCGGCGAGCCGCGCCGCCACACCAGGCCCACATCCACCGTGGGCACGGCGTCGCGCAGCTTGCGCACCTCCACGTGTTCGGCGTCCAGTGTCCAGGGGCGGTAGAGGAAGTCCGGCAGCACCGCCACGCCTGCGCCCACGCCCACCAGCGAGCGCACGGCCTCCAGAGAAGTGGTGCGCAGCAGCGTGCGGGCCTTGAGCTGGTGGCGCGCCCACACGCTGCGCATCAGCAGTTCCACCCGGTCGGCCAGCAGCACCACCTGGTCGTACTCGGCACACTCGGCCAGCGAGACCTCTTCCTGCCCCGCCAGCACATGGTCGGCCGCCATCCACACGCGGTTGGGCGATCGCGTCAGCGTTTCGGCCACCAGCGCCTGCGGCTCGCCCAGCGCGTTGCTCACCATGATGGCGATGTCCAGCTCGCCGTTGATCAGCAGGTGTTCAAGGAAGGGTGGGGCGTCTTCCACCACGTGCAGCTCCACCCCGGGGCAGGTGCGCTGGAAGCGCGCGAACACCTCGGAGAGGTAGTAGCCCGCCACCAGGCTGGTCACGCCCACGGCCAGCGTGCCGCCCAGCGGCGCGGTGCCCTGCGGCACGCCGCGGGTGGCATCGGCCACCGCGCCGATCACCCGCCGCGCCTTCACCAGGAAGCGGTGACCCTCGGGCGTGAGCCGCATGCCCTTGGGGCTGCGCTCGAACAGCACCAGGCCCAGCGCATCTTCCAGTTCCAGAATGCTCTTGGTGATGGCCGACTGCGCGATGTTGAGCATGCGCGAGGCGGCCGCCACC
>CAMLQP010000196.1 GCA_946482115.1 uncultured Comamonadaceae bacterium | reverse complement strand
CCGACAACAACGGGCGCAAGGCCGACTTCCGCAACGTCATCATCATCATGACGACCAATGCGGGCGCCGAGACCATGAACAAGTCCGTGATGGGCTTCACCAACCAGCGCCAGGCCGGCGACGAGATGGGCGACATCAAGCGCCTGTTCACGCCCGAGTTCCGCAACCGCCTGGATGCCATCGTGAGCTTCAAGGCGCTGGATGAGCAGATCATCCTGCGGGTGGTGGACAAGTTCCTGCTGCAGCTCGAAACCCAGCTGGGCGAGAAGAAGGTGGAGGTCACCTTCACCGACAAGCTGCGCAAGTACCTGGCCAAGAAGGGCTTCGATCCGCTGATGGGTGCGCGCCCGATGCAGCGCCTGATCCAGGACACCATACGCCGCGCGCTGGCTGACGAACTGCTGTTCGGCCGCCTGACCGAAGGTGGCCGCCTGGAGGTGGACATCGGCGACGTCGCCGAAGGCAGCGACGCCACGCCCGAGGTGCTGCTGGACATCCAGCCACTGCCCAAGAAGGAGCGGGGCAAGGCCGAGCCGGCGGAGCCGGAAGAAGCCGCCGCTGCAGACTGAATGAGAGCCCCCACGCTCCGCCGCTGACGCGGGTCGCTGCCCCCCGAGGGGGTGCGGCCTTGCTGGGGGCGGCCCGGCGCGGCGGCCCACTCCCGGTTACGATCCCAGGGCCGGTGCCGTGTGCACCGGCCCTTTTTTCTGGCACCGCATGACGCACACCTTCCTCTGGCACGACTACGAAACCTTCGGTGCCAACGCCCGCCTGGACCGGCCCGCGCAGTTTGCCGGCATACGCACCGACGCCGAGCTCAACGAGATCGGCGAGCCCTTGATGATCTTTTGCAAACCGGCACCGGACTACCTACCCGACCCCGAGTCCTGCCTGATCACCGGCATCACGCCACAGCAGTGCCTGGCGCAGGGCCTGCCCGAGAATGAGTTTGCGGCACGGATACACGCCGCGCTGGCCGAGCCCGGCACCATAGGCGTGGGCTACAACACCATACGTTTCGACGACGAGTTCACGCGTTTCCTGTTCTGGCGCAACCTGATGGACCCGTACGGCCGGGAGTGGCAGAACGGCTGCGGCCGCTGGGACCTGCTGGACGTGGTGCGCCTGACCTACGCGCTGCGCCCCGAAGGCATCGCCTGGCCGAAAAAACCCGACGGCAAACCCAGCTTCAAGCTCGAAGACCTGGCGCGCGCCAACGGTCTGGTGCACGAGCAGGCGCACGACGCGCTGTCCGACGTGCGCGCCACCATCGCGCTGGCGCGCCTGATCCGCGAGAAGCAGCCGCGGCTGTTCGATTTCTGCCTGGGCCTTCACAAAAAGGACCGCGTGGCCGCCGAGCTGGGCCTGCCCGCCACCCGCGAAAGCGCCAGGCCTTTCCTGCACGTGACTGGCATGTTCCCGCCCGAGCGCGGCTGCCTGGGCGTGATGTGGCCGCTGGCCAGCCACCCGGTCAACAAGAACGAACTGATCGCCTGGGACCTGTCGGCCGACCCGACCGAGCTCGGCACCCTGGACGCCGAGGCCATCCGCCTGCGGATGTTCAGCAAGGCGGCCGACCTGCCCGAGGGCGTGGCGCGCCTGCCCGTCAAGACCGTGCACCTCAACAAATCGCCCATGGTGGTGGGCAACCTCAAGACGCTGCGGCCTGAAATGGCCGAGCGCTGGGGCGTGGACATGGACCAGGCGATGCGCCACGCGGCCATCGCCCGCGACCTGCCCGACATGAGCGCGATCTGGGCCCGCGTGTTCCAGCGCGCTCCCGAAGCCGGGCCGGTCGATCCCGAGCAGGACCTGTACGGCGGCTTCGTCGGCAACGGCGACCGCCGCCGGCTGGAGGCGCTGCGCGCGCTGTCGCCGCAGGAGCTGGCGCTGGACCGCACCGGCTTCGACGACGAGCGCCTGACGGAACTGGTGTTCCGCTACCGTGCGCGCCTGTGGCCCGAGACCCTGAACGCGGCCGATGCCGAGCGCTGGCAGGCCTTGCGCGCCGCGCGCCTGCTGCAAGGCGAGGGCGGGGTGATGACGCTGGAGCGGCTGTTCCAGCGCATCGATGAACTGGCCGAAGCCGCGAGCGAACGCGAGGACGAACGCGCTGAAACCATACTGGGAGCCCTGTATGACTACGCCGACGCCATCGCGCCCTGAGTCCTCGACCTGGCGGACGGTCGCGGTCATCGCGCAGATGGCCCTGGGTCTGCTGGCCATGACCATCTGCGTGCCTTCCATGCTGGATTGGCCCGTCACCTTCGGAGCGACCACGGCCCAGGTTCAGCTGACCTTCAGTGCCTATGTGGCGCCCTACGGCCTGTTGCAGCTGGTGCACGGCCCGCTGTCCGACCGCATGGGGCGCCGGCCGGTGCTGCTGACCGGCCTGGCCCTGTGCCTGGCCGGCGCGGTGCTGGGCGCGCTGGCCGCTGATCTCTGGACGCTGGTGGCGGCGCGCATGCTGCAGGGCGCGGGTGCCGCAGCCGGCATGGTGGTGGGCCGCGCCATGGTGCAAGACCTGTTTGTCGGGCCGCAACGTACCCGCATGATGGCCTTCGTGGGCATGACCATGGGGGTGTGTCCGCCGGTGGCCATGGTGGCGGGGGGCTACCTCCACGTCGCCCTGGGCTGGCAGGCCAACTTCGTGCTGCTGGCGGTGCTGACCTCGCTGGTGGCGTTGCTGGCCTGGCGTGTGCTGCCGGAGCCGCTCCAGGGCGCGGCGCGGCCGCCGCCGCCGCCGGTCATCCGCAGCTACCTGACGCTGCTGCGCGTGCCGCGTTTCCTGGCGCTCATCGCGCTGCTGGCCTCCAGCTCGGCGGCGTTCTACACGTACCTGGCGGGCGCACCGCTGGTCTACAAACAGTTCGGCGTGCCGCCGGAGCGCCTCGGTTTCTACATCATGGTGATACCGCTGTCCTACATCGCGGGCAATGTGCTGACCACGCGCCTGATCGGGCGCCTGGGCGAACGCCGTCTGATGCAGTGGGGCCAGGCATCGACCTTCGCCGGCCTGAGCCTGGTGCTGGTCCTTGCGTTCGCCTCGCTGCATTCCCCGCTGGCGGTGGCGTTGCCGCTCATCTTGCTGGGCGTCGGGCACGGGCTGATGATGCCGCCCACGCTGGCAGCCACCGTGGGCCTGATGCCAGCGCTGGCAGGCTCGGCCGCCGCGCTCGGTGGCGTGACCCAGCAGGCCATAGGCTCGCTGGGCGGGTACTTCGTGGCGCTGGTGGCCCACCACGACGCCACCAACCTCGTTCTGCAGATGCTGGGCTGGACGCTGTTCGGTCTGGCGGCGCAGTGGTGGATGTTCCGTCGCCCACGGCCGCATACCTGATCCAGATCAAGGTGGACGGCCGCGCGCAGGCCTAAGCTGGGTGCTCCAGTCAACCGGACAAGGAGCGGCCATGCAGCGGGATTTTTCGGGACAGGTGGCGTTGGTCACCGGCGGTGCATCGGGCATCGGGGAGGCGGTGGTGCGACAGCTGGCCGCCGCTGGCGCCCACGTGGTGGTGGCCGATTTCGACGGTGCCAAGGCCGAGGCCGTGGCGGCGAGTCTGCCGGCGGCCAGCGCGTTCCAGCTGGACGTGGCGGACCCGGCCGCCGTGCAGGCCATGGTGGAACATGCGGTGGGCCGCTTTGGGGCCCTGCACCTGGCGGTCAACAACGCAGGTATCGGCGGTGAGGTGGCGCCGGTCGCCGATCATTCGCTGGAGGCCTGGCGCCGCGTCATGGGCGTCAACCTGGACGGCGTGTTCTACGGCATGAAGTACCAGATTCCGGCCATCCTCGCGGCGGGCGGCGGCGCCATCGTCAACATGTCGTCCATACTGGGCACCAACGGCTGGGCCGGGTCCTGTGCCTACGTGGCGGCCAAGCACGCGCTGCAGGGCCTGACCAAGACCGCCGCGCTGGAGTACGCCGCCCGGGGCCTGCGCGTCAATGCGGTGGGGCCGGCCTTCATCGACACGCCGCTGATCGCGGCCTACCAGGGCGAGGTGCGCGACGGCCTGATCGCCCTGCACCCGGCCGGGCGCCTGGGGCGGGCGGAGGAGGTGGCGGCGCTCACGCTGTTCCTGCTGTCGGAGGAGGCGTCCTTCATCAACGGCAGCTACCACCTGGTGGACGGCGGCTTTTCAGCCCGTTGACCCATCAACTTGCGAGCAGCTCGCCGATCAGCCGCCAGTGGCGCGGCTCCACCGGCGTGATGGACAGCCGGTTGCCGCGCCTGAGCACCACCAGGTCCTGCAGGTCGGGGTGGGCGCGCAGTTCGGGCAGGGTGAGGTTGCGGGTCTTTTTCAGCACCTGCACGTCCACCAGCTGCCAGCGCGGGGCTTCGGCTTTCGAGGCGGCATCGAAATAGGGCGACTTCGGGTCGAACTGGGTCGGGTCGGGGTAGGGCGTGGAGGCCACCCGGGCCAGGCCCACGATGCCCGGTTCGGCGCAGCTGGAGTGGTAGAACAGCACGCCGTCGCCAATGCGCATCAGATCCCGCATGAAGTTGCGGGCCTGGTAGTTGCGCACGCCGGTCCAGGGCACGGTGGCGTTCGGCGCGGCCAGCGCATCGTCCACCGAGACCTCTTCGGGCTCGGACTTCATGAGCCAGTAGCGCTCGCCCATCGGCCGCTCAGCGTTTGCCACCCAGCAGGCCGCCCAGGATGCCGCGCACGATCTGGCGGCCCAGGCCGCTGGCCACGCTGCGGGCAGCCGTCTTGGCCATGGTCTGCACCAGGCCGTCGTACTGGCCGCCGCGCGGGCCGGTGCGGCCGAACAGCACCTCGTTGACCATGCCGCCCATGCCACCGCCATCGGCCGGGGCCTGCGGCGCGGCGCCGGGGATGCGCGGGGTCTTGGCGCCCGCCGTGGCGGCCGGAGCCTGGGCCTCGCCGCGCTGGCCCGCGTGGGCCTGCAGCAGCTCGTAGGCGCTTTCGCGGTCCACGGTTTTCTCGTACACGCCGGCCACCAGCGAACCCTGGATCAGCGCCTGGCGCTGCGGCGGGGTGATCGGGCCGATCTGGCTGCCGGGCGGGTAGACGAAGGCACGCTCGGTCTCGCAGGGGCGGCCTTTGGCGTCCAGGAAACTCACCAGCGCCTCGCCCACGGCCAGCTCGGTGATGGCGGCCTCAATGTCCAGGCCGGCCTTGGGCCGCATGGTCTGGGCGGTGGACTTGACGGCTTTCTGGTCGCGCGGGGTGAAGGCGCGCAGCGCGTGCTGCACCCGGTTGCCCAGCTGGCCCAGCACGCTGTCGGGGATGTCCAGCGGGTTCTGGGTGACGAAATACACGCCCACGCCCTTGGAGCGCACCAGCCGCACCACCAGCTCGATGCGCTCGACCAGCACCTTGGGCGCCTCGTTGAACAGCAGGTGGGCCTCGTCGAAGAAGAACACCAGCTTGGGCTTCTCGGGGTCGCCGATCTCGGGCAGCTGCTCGAACAGCTCGGACAGCATCCACAGCAGGAAGGTGGCGTACAGGCGCGGCGCGTTCATCAGCTGGTCGGCGGCCAGGATGTTGATGACGCCCTTGCCGTCCACGGTCTGCATGAAGTCGGCGATGTCGAGCATGGGCTCGCCGAAGAACTGGTCGCCGCCCTGCGATTCGACCTGCATCAGGCCGCGCTGGATGGCGCCCATGGAGGCGGCGCTGATGTTGCCGTATTCGGTGGTGAACTGCTTGGCGTTGTCGCCCACG
>CAMLQP010000195.1 GCA_946482115.1 uncultured Comamonadaceae bacterium | reverse complement strand
ACGGCAAGACCACGCTGGTGCGCGCGCTCACCGGCGTGGACACCGACCGCCTGCCGGAGGAGAAAAAGCGCGGCATCTCGATCGAGCTGGGGTACGCCTTCCTGGACGGGCCCGATGACCGGCGCATCGGTTTCATCGACGTGCCGGGCCATGAGCGGCTGGTGCACACCATGCTGGCCGGCGCCACCGGCATCGATCGCGCCCTGCTGCTGGTGGCCGCGGACGACGGTGTGATGCCGCAGACGCGCGAGCACCTGGCCGTGCTGTCGCTGCTGGGCATCGCGCGCGGCGCGGTCGCGATCACCAAGACCGACCGCGCCTCTGCCGATCGCGTGGCCGCCGTGACCGGCGAGGCCAACGAGCTGCTGTCTGGAACGGCGCTCGAAGGCGCGCCGGTGTTTCCGGTTTCGGCCCAGAGCGGCGAGGGCGTGGAGGCACTTCGCGGTTGGCTGCTGGCCGAAGCCGCGCAGGGTGAACGTGAGCGCGACCCCGCGCAGGCCTTCCGGCTTGCCATCGACCGCGCCTTCACGCTTGACGGCGTGGGCACGGTGGTCACTGGCACGATCCACGCCGGCCGTGTGGGCCTGGGAGACGAGCTGGTGCTCACCCCCGGCAACCTGACCGCACGCGTGCGCAGCGTGCACGCGCAGAACCGTGCCGTCACAGAGGCGGGTGCGGGTCAGCGCTGTGCGCTGGCGCTGGCCGGCGTGTCGCGTCAGCAGGTCGAACGCGGCCAGTGGCTGGTGGCGCCCGGCGTGGCGCTGCAGACCGACCGGCTCGATGCGCAGCTCACCCTCTGGCACGGCGAGGACAAGCCCTTGCGCTCGGGCATGCCGGTCCATGTGCACGTGGGCGCGGTGGCCACGCAGGGCACGGTGGCTGTTCTGGATCACATCGCGCTCGCACCCGGCGAGACCGGCCGCGTGCAACTGGTGCTGCGCGAACCCATAGGCGCCTGGCACGGTGACCGCGTGGTGCTGCGCGACGCCTCGGCAAGCCGCACGCTGGCGGGTGGCACGGTGCTGGACCCATTCGCGCCGGTGCGTTACCGCCGCACGCCGCAACGCCTGGCCGAGCTCGACGCGCTGCTGTTGCCCTCGGCGGCCGAGCGCCTGGCCGCGCTGGCCGCCGCCGCACCGCATGGCGTGGACGTGTCCCGCTTCGCCAGCGCGCAGGGCTTGCGACAGGTGCCGGCACCCGAGGGCACGGTGCGCCACGCGGCCCAGGGCCACGACTGGGTGCTCGGGACCACGCAGGCGCAGGAAGCGCGTGAGCGCACGCTGGCCGCGCTGGCGGCCTTTCACGACAAGTCGCCCGATGAACTCGGGCCCGACACCGCCCGCCTGCGCCGTCTGGCGCTGCCGCGCCTGGGCGAGCCACTGTGGCGGGCGCTGCTTTCGCAGTGGCAGGCCGATGGCCTGCTGGGCATACGTGGCGCCTGCGCGCACCTGCCTGAGCACGGCGTGCGCCTGTCGGCCACCGAGACGCAGATCGCCCAGAAAGTGGCGCCCAGGCTGGCCGAGGCCGGGTTCGAGGGCAGCTGGGTGCGCGACCTGGCCAAGGCCTGCAGCGAACCCGAGCCGCTGATGCGCGTGACGCTGGCGCGGCTGGCGCAGCGTGGCGAGTTGCACCAGGTGGTGAAGGACTTGTACTACCCGCCCGCCGCGATGGCGAAACTGGCGGCGCTGGCACGCGGCATCGCGGCGCAGCACCAGGGTGAGGTTGTTGCCGCCGCATTCCGCGATGCCACCGGGCTTGGCCGCAAGCGGGCCATCCAGGTGCTTGAGCACTTCGATCGCATCGGCCTGCTGCGCCGCGTGGGCGACGTGCACCGCCTGCGCACCGACAGCAGCCTGTTCGGGGAGGGCGGTTAGCATGCGGCGGATTGCACCGTTTTCACAGGAAGGGAAACGACCCTGGTGGGTCGGCCGGGCTTCAAACCCGGTGGGTGGCGCCATGCGTCGCCGGGTGGGTTCGACTCCCATTCCCTTCCGCCATTCTTTCTGACTGAGGCCATGGACGTCGGCGGCTTCGATTTCCCGGACGTGCTGTTCTACCTGCCGCTGGAGCAGGTGTGGGCGCGCCTGGAGACTGACGGCACGGCCACCGTGGGCATCACGGCGCTGGGCATACACCTGGCCGGCGAGATCTACATGTGCCGCCCCAAGGGTGTGGGCTTCGTGGTGGAGCAGGGCCGCTCGGTGGCGGTGGTGGAGCTGGCCAAGTCCATCGTCTCGGTCAAGTCGCCGGTCACGGGCGAGGTGGTCGAGGTCAACCCGCTGCTCGCGCAGCGGCCGGAGCGGGTGCACACCGATCCTTATGGCGACGGCTGGCTGGCGCGCCTGCGACTCACCCGATGGGTGGAGGACCAGATCGCGCTGGTTCACGGCGACACGGTGCCGGCTGCCATGGCCGAATACCAACGCCTGAACAGGGTGGGGTCATGAGCACCAACGGCTTCATACCCGATGCCGCCGATGGCCTGGCCATCCTGCTCTGGGCCGCCGACCCGGATGTGCCGCACCGGCTGGCCACGCCGTTCTTCCACGCCGCTGCCGCCGCCGCCATGGACGTGCCGGTGGAGATGTACTTCACCGCGCGCAGCGTGCGCCTGCTGGTGCCAGGCGTTGCGGCCTCGCTGCATCCCTCACCCCACCACGCCAAGACCGTCTACGAAGCGATGCGCGAGGCGGTGGAGCAGGGCGCGGTGTTCTATGCCTGCACCGACGCGCTGCACGCCAACGGCGTCGATCCCGGCCACCTGATCCCCGAATGCACCGCCCGTGGCGGAGCGGTCCAGTTCATGGCCCGCGCCGCCAGCCTGCGCTGGCGCACCCTGGTCTACTGAGATGAACGAACAAGCCTTGAATGCCCTGCTGTCGCGCCATTCGCTGGGCGGCAAGCACCTGATGGAGCCCGGCCCCACGCCTGATGAGCTGGCGCGCATGGTCCAGGTGGCGCTGCGCGCGCCCGACCATGAAACGCTGACGCCATTCCGTTTCGCGGTGGTGCGCGGTGGCGCGCGCGAACAGCTGGCCCAGGTGTTCGCCCAGGCCGCGCGCGACGCCGGCAAGGACGAGGGGGATGTGGCGCTGGATGCCGAGCGTGCGCGGCGCGCGCCGGTCACGGTGGCGGTGATCGCCCGCATCGATATGGGACACCCCATGGTGCCCGCGCACGAGCAGTGGATGGCGGTGGGCGGCGCGCTGGCCAACTTCCTCAACGCCGCGCACCTGATGGGCTACGCGGGCAAGATGCTGTCGGGCCGCAAGGCGCGCGACCCGCAGGTGATCGCCGCCTTCTGCGGGCCCGGGGAGACGCTGGTGGGCTGGGTGTCGCTGGGCACCGCCGCTCGCGCACCATCGGCGCGTGGGCGCGATGGCGCCAAGGGTGTCTTGACCGATTGGCCTGGCGCTTGATTTCGCCGCCTGGGGTGACACCGCAGGCAGCGCGGGGGTGGGCTAAAGCATCCCGCGCTTCTCGATGAAGCGCACCACCTCGTCGACGCCGGTGAGCGTTTTCAGGTTGGTCATGACCCAGGGACGGCGCTCGGCGTCGGGCCGCATGCGCGCGGTGTCGGCCTTCATCACCTCCAGGTCGGCGCCCACATGTGGGGCCAGGTCGGTCTTGTTGATGACGAACAGGTCGCTCTTGGTGATGCCGGGGCCGCCCTTGCGGGGGATTTTTTCGCCAGCGGCCACGTCGATGACGTAGATGGTGAGGTCGCTCAGCTCGGGGCTGAAGGTGGCGGCCAGGTTGTCGCCGCCGCTTTCCACAAACACGATGTCGGCGTTGGGGAACTCGCCCAGCATGCGGTCGATGGCTTCGAGGTTGATGGAGCAGTCCTCGCGGATGGCGGTGTGCGGGCAGCCGCCGGTTTCCACGCCCATGATGCGCTCGGCGGGCAGCGCGCCGCTGATGGTGAGCAGGCGCTGGTCTTCCTTGGTGTAGATGTCGTTGGTGATGGCGATCAGGTCGTAGCGCTCGCGCATGGCCTTGCACAGCATTTCCAGCAAGGTGGTCTTGCCGGAGCCGACCGGGCCGCCAATGCCCACGCGCAGCGGAGGCAGGGGCTTGGAACGGCCGGGGATCTGGTGCAGGGCAGGTGCGTTCATGAGCGGAACAGTCGCGAGTACTGGGTTTCGTGACGGGCCGAGAGGATGGCCAGCATGGGACAGAAGGCCTGGCGCGTATCGTCGTCCAGGGAAAGGGCATGGTCAACCGCTTCGGGCACCTGCGCGGCCAGCCGCGCCAGGATGCGCTGGCCGGCGCTCTGGCCCAGGGGCACGGCCTTGATGGCGGCCTGGGCCATGTTCTCGGCCCAGCCGAAGCCGAAGGCCAGCAGCGTGTCGCGCACCGGCGTGCTGGCGGGCACGTGCAGCGCGAGCGCGAGGCCGAAGGCCACCGGGTAGCTGGGGTGCTGCAAGGCGTCCGGCCGCTGCAGCGCAGTCAGAGGCCCGGGGTGCACGGTCTTGAGCCATTCCACCAGCGAGCGGCCCATCTGCTCGCTCTGCAGCCGCAGCTCGGCGGTTTCGCGGGTCTGGCGGACCCAGTTGTCCAGCGTCTGCAGACGGGCGAAATCATGGGCGCGCCAAGCCGGCAGTGCCTGGGCCAGCACGGCCAGGTCGGCGCGCGCCAGACTCAGGTGCAGCTGGTCGGCGATCCAGGCGCCAGCGCTGGCCTCGTCGCACACGGCGCGGGCGTCCACGGCGGCTTCCAGACCTTCCGAGTAGGAGAAGCCGCCCACCGGCAGCGCGGGCGAGGCCAGCCAGATCAGCGACAGCAGGGCCGCGTCAGTGGTCATGGTGGTGGTGGTGGTCGTTTCCGTGGGCATGCGCATGCCCGTGGCCGCCATAGGCACCACCCTCGGGTTCGAAGGATTCGCGCACCTCGGCCACATCCAGGTGCATCCCGCGCAGCATCTCGGCCAGCACGTGGTCGGGCTCGATCTTGAGGTGATCGGGTCTGAGCTCGATGGGCACGTGCCGGTTGCCCAGGTGGTAGGCCGCTCGCATCAGGTCGAAGCTGGCGTCGTGTGCGTGGCCCGGATGCACGCAGGCCGTGATGCGCAGCACCGCCTGCGGCGCCGCGACCACGCGCAGCAGCACACCGTCCTGAGTCACCAGCACGTCGCCACCGCGCACCACGGTGCCGCGCGGCAGGAAGACGCCGACGGCGCGGCCTTCGCTGTCGGTGGCGTCGAAGCGGCTTTTCTGGCGGATGTCCCAGTCCAGCGTGAGCACGGCGGCGCGGCGCAGCAGCGGCTGCGCCAGACCCTGACCCTGGGGAATGAGCTTGGAGGCCTGCAGCATCAGAACAGAAAATAGCGCTGCGACATCGGCAGCACGGTGGCGGGCTCGCAGACCAGCAGCTGGCCGTCGGCGCGCACCGCGTAGGTCTCGGGGTCGATTTCCATCTTCGGCACGTAGCCGTTGTGGATCAGGTCACCCTTCTTCACACCCCGGCAGCCTTGCACGGCGCTGATCTGCTTGCGCAGACCCAGTTGTTCGGGCACGCCGGCCGCCAGCGCGGCCTGGGAGACGAAGGTGAACGAGCCCTGCTGCACGGCACGGCCGTAGCTGCCGAACATGGGGCGGTAGTGCACCGGCTGCGGCGTGGGGATGGAGGCGTTGGGGTCGCCCATGGCGGCCAGTGCGATGCTGCCGCCCTTGAGCACCAGCGCCGGCTTGACGCCGAAGAAGGCGGGTT
>CAMLQP010000194.1 GCA_946482115.1 uncultured Comamonadaceae bacterium | reverse complement strand
TCCCGGGACACGGCCCGGAAAGCACGTTCGGGCGCGAGCGCCGCAGCAACCCGTTCGTCAAAGGGACGTAGCCCCCACGCTCCCCCACGTCGTGTGGGGCGCGCAACCAGGCTAAATTCCCAGCAGCTTCTTGGCGTCGCCGAGCGCCTTCATGGACTCGGCGTGTTTGCCGTCCTTGTGGAACTGCTCGCCCTGGGTGCGAAGCACCTTCACCTTGTCCATGTCGGCGGCCGACATCTGGGGCTTGGTGGCGAGTTTGGCGTCGATGGCCTTCATCTCGTTGGGACAGTTGTGCGCCCAGGCCGCGCAA
Organism: uncultured Comamonadaceae bacterium; assembly: GCA_946482115.1. The sequence continues at coordinate 5,412 of CAMLQP010000194.1, read as the reverse complement.
GCCAGCAGCAGGGCGGGCAAGGTCACCAGGTATTTCATCATGGCGGTGTCTCCTGAATGCGGCTCCCGGAAGGGTGGCCGACGCCCGCATGCTAGCGCCGCAGCGCCCGCTCGTACAGGCCTTGCACCCGGGGCACGTTGGCCTGCAGTTCCTTGATGCGGTCGGGCCCGCTGGGGTGGGTGGACAGGAAACCCGGACCGCCGGCTCCGGTGGCACTGGTCATCTTCTGCCACAGGCTCACGCTGGCGTCGGGCCGGTAGGCGGCTCGCGCGGCCAGTTCCAGGCCCACCAGGTCGGCTTCGGACTCGTCCTCACGGCTGAACCTGAGGGTCAGCAGCTGCGTGCCCAGGTTGGCGGCCAGGTTGCCCAGGTCGCCCAGGCCCAGCAGCTGTGCGCCGATGGACAGCCCCAGGCTGGTGGCCTGCGACTTGGCCAGGCGCTCGCGCGCGTGTTCCCGCAGCGCGTGAGCCATCTCGTGGCCCATGATCATCGCGGCCTCGTCGTCGGTCAGCTTGAGCTGGTCCAGGATGCCGGTGTAGAAGGCGATCTTGCCGCCCGGCATGCAGAAAGCGTTGATCTGCTGGCTGCCGATCAGGTTGACCTCCCAGCGCCACTGGCCGGCCCGGCTGTTCCAGGGCTGGGCGAAGGGAATCAGGCGCTGCGCCATGGTGCGCAGGCGCACCAGCTGCGGGTGGTTGTCGGGCGCCAGCGCGCGCTGCGCGCGGGCCTCGGCCAGCATCTGGGCGTACTGCTGCGCGGCGGCCTGCTCCAGCCGCTCGGCCGGCACCAGCTTGCGCATGCCGGAGGATTTGCCCACGTCCACCTGGGCGCCAGCCGTGGGTGCAAGGCCAGCCGCCAGCGCACCGGCACCCGCGAGCACGAAGGCGCGCCGCGACGACCAGCGGTGGGGCGCGTCGGGAGCGGGGGATTGGCCGGCAAGCCCGGCCTTGGCGTCACAGAGCCAGCACATATGCGGGAATAATAGACAAAAGTGCGCATCCTTTGTGCGCCACGGTCGGTTCACGTTCCATGACAATTTCTCCCCTGCCGCAACGACTGACCTGGGCCCAGAGCATCGCCGCCCTGGCGAACCCCCGGGTGGTCACCATGCTGTTCCTGGGCTTCTCGGCCGGCATTCCCATCCTGCTGATCTTCTCGTCGCTGTCGCTCTGGCTGGGCGAGGCCGGGGTGGAGCGCAAGGCCGTTACCTTCTTCAGCTGGGCAGCGCTGGGCTATTCGTTCAAGTTCATCTGGGCACCGCTGGTGGACCGCCTGCCGCTGCCGCTGCTGACGCGGCGCCTGGGGCGCCGGCGCGGCTGGCTGCTGCTGGCGCAGGCCGGCGTGATGCTTTCCATCGTGGGCATGGCCGCCACCGACCCCGCCCAGGGCGGCGGTGCACTGACCACCATGGCGCTGTTCGCGGTGCTGCTGGGTTTCACATCGGCCACGCAGGACATCGTGATCGACGCCTACCGCATCGAATCGGCCGACGTTTCGCTGCAGGCCCTGATGTCCTCGACCTACATCGCCGGCTACCGGCTGGGCATGATCGTGGCCGGCGCGGGCGCGCTCTACCTGGCCTCCTACTGGGGCTCGGCCAAGGGTGCCTATGCTTACGATGCCTGGCGCTGGACCTACTGGGTGATGGCCGCGACCATGGGCGTGGGCGTGCTGACCACGCTGGTCATGGACGAACCGGCCGTGGCCGCAAGGGCGGACGAAGGCAGTGGCGGTCACGCCCGGCTGCTGGCGGTGTTCGGGGGCGCCGTGCTGCTGTTCGTGCTCACTTTCTTCTACAGCGGCCCGCTGCTGGCGCCGCTGGCCAGCGGGCCGGCCACCGGGCTGCTGGCCGAGGCGCTGCGGCTGGCGCTGGCGCTGGCGGCCGCTTTCGGCGGCGGCTGGCTGCTGGTGCGCGCCGGGCTGGCCCGTGCGGCGGACGCGGAGCGCACCTGGGTCACCCCGGTGCGCGATTTCTTCCAGCGCTACGGCACCGGCACCGCGCTGCTGGTGCTGGCGCTGATCGGGCTCTACCGCATCTCCGACATCGTGCTGGGGGTGATCTCCAACGTCTTCTACCAGGACATGGGCTTCTCCAAGGTCGAGATCGCCAACGCGGTCAAGACCTACGGTGTCGTGATCGGCATCTTCGGCGGCCTGCTGGGCGGCGTCCTGAGCACCCGCTACGGCGTCATGCGCTGCCTGATGTGGGGGGCCATTCTGGCCACACTGACCAACCTCGCCTTCGTGCTGCTGGCGAACGCGGGCCACGATGTGGTGCTGATGTATGCCGTGGTGTCGGCCGACAACTTGGCGGCCGGGTTCGCCAGCGCGGCCTTCGTGGCCTTCCTCTCCAGCCTGACCAACGTGGCCTTCACGGCCGTGCAATACGCCATCTTCAGCTCGCTCATGACGCTGCTGCCCAAAACACTCGGTGGCTACTCCGGTGGCATCGTCGACGCCCTGGGCTACCCGGGCTTCTTCGTCTTCACCACGCTGATCGGCCTGCCGGTCCTGGTGCTGGTCTGGCTGGCGCAGCGGCGCCTCGTGGTGGAGGTGCCTGCGCCGCGCTGACAACCGTCTGCCAACCCTTCACACAACTTTACGTGGCCGACAAGTGCCGCTCCTACACTGACCACCCATGAGCCAAGCGCACATACTCATCATCGAAGACGACGCGCGCCTCGCGCGCATGGTTGCCGAGTATCTGGGGCAATCGGGCTACAGCGTGGCGCACGCCGGCGAGGGCGGCCTGGGCCTGGCGGCGCTGCAGGAGCGCCTGCCCGACCTCGTCATCCTCGATCTGATGCTGCCCGACACCGACGGCCTGGAGGTCTGCCGCCGCATTCGCGCGCTGGGTGGCGAGGCGGCCAAGGTGCCGCTGCTGATGCTGACCGCCAAGGGCGATCCCATGGATCGCATCATCGGTCTCGAGATGGGCGCCGACGACTACCTGCCCAAGCCTTTCGAGCCGCGCGAGCTGCTGGCGCGCATCCGTGCGGTGCTGCGCCGACGCACCGACGTCATGGGGGCCGGCGGGCCCGCCACGCCGGCCATGCGCTTCGGCTCGCTGGAGATCGACCGCGATGCGCGCACCGTGAACGTGGCCGGCCAGCCCTGCGAGCTGACCTCCTACCAGTTCGACCTGCTGCTGGCCATGGCCGAGCGCGCGGGCCGGGTGCTCACGCGCGACCAGATCATGGAGGCCGTGCGCGGTCGCGAGCTTGAGGCCTACGACCGCTCGATCGACGTGCACATCGGCCGCATCCGCAACGCCATAGAGGTGGACAGCAAGAACCCCAAGCGCATCCTCACGGTGCGCGGCGTGGGGTACGTGTTCGCCAAGCAGCAGGACTGAGGTGGTGTTCGCGCCGCTGGCACAACGGCTTTACCTGCGCATCTGGCTCGCAGTGGTCGCGGCCGTGGCGGCGGTGACGCTGCTGGTGGGCTGGGTCTGGAACCTGCAGGTGGCGCACGAGCGCGCCCAGCGCCCGGGCCGGACCGTGGTCGTGCTCGATGACCGGGGTCAGGAGCTGGGCCGCGCGGCGGTGCGGCCGCTGCGGGTGCCGGGGCAGGGGCTCGAGTTCCAGGTTCCGCTCAACGATGGTCGCGGGCTGGTGGTGCAGCTGCCCCGGCCGCCGCGTCCGCCCGGGCAGGTCGAGCCCTTCTGGCTGCGGCCCCCGTTCGGTTTCGTCTGGCTGCTGGGCCTGGTGGCGGTGGCGGTGGCGCTGGGCGCCTATCCCATCGTGCGGCGGCTGACCCAGCGCATCGAATCCGTGCAACGGGGCGTGGTGCGCTGGGGCGAAGGCGATCTGTCGGCCCGCGTGCCGGTCCAGGGCCGGGACGAGATCGCCTTTCTGGCCGAGCGCTTCAACGTCGCCGCCGACCGGGTACAGACCCTGGTGCGCTCGCACAAGGCACTGCTGGCCAACGCCTCGCACGAGCTGCGTTCGCCGCTGGCGCGCATCCGCATGGGCCTGGAACTGATGCCGCAGGCGCAGGGGGCGGCGCTCGACGAGGTCAAGCGCAACATCGCCGAGCTCGACCAGCTGGTCGACGAAATCCTGCTGGCCAGCCGCCTGGATCTGGCCGACGCGCCGCTGGGCACGCTGGAGGAGGTCGATCTCGTGGGGCTGGCGGCCGAGGAATGCTCGCACACCGGGGCTTCACTGAACGTGGAGACCAGGGGCGAGTCAGCCGTCGCCTGGGGCAGCGGCAGGCTGCTGCGTCGGCTGCTGCGCAACCTGCTGGAGAACGCCCGCCGCCATGCCCGCGTGCATGGCGTGCTGCAGCCGGTGGACGTGACCGTTCGCGTGGACGGCGAGCGCGTGGAACTGCGCGTCGAGGACCGCGGCCCCGGTGTGCCGGCCGACCTGCGCGAGCGCATCTTCGAGCCTTTCTACCGCCTGCCCGGCGCCAGCGAGCGCGATGGCGGCGTGGGCCTGGGCCTCTCGCTGGTGCGCACCATCGCCGAACGCCACCGCGGTGCGGTGCGCTGCGAGGCGCGCGAGGGCGGCGGCGCGCGTTTCGTGGTCCACCTGCCGCGCCACCCCGCATGACGCCGGCCGCCTGAAGGGCGGCAAGGAAAAAGCCACCCGAGGGTGGCTTTTCACCGCCCGCAGGGGCAGGGTCACTTGGTGTTGACGTAGTCGCTCACGACCTTCCAGCGGCCATCCTGGATCTGCGACATGCGGCTGGCGTTGCTGCCCAGGCGCTTGGTCGGCGAGAAGGTCATCTCGGCGCTGCCGAAGATGTCGGGCGGGATGGTCATGGTGTCCATGGCCTTGATAAAGGACTCGGTGGTCAGGTTGCTGCCGGCCTTGGTCGCGGCGCGGATGAAGGCGTCCACCGCGCTGTAGCCGTAGACCGAGAACACGGTCGGCTCCTCGTTGAACTTGGTCTGGTACTTGGTGGCCCAGAAGCGGATCGGCTGCGAGGCTGCGTCCAGGTAGGGGTGCTGCACCGACATGGTGGCGTACAGGCCGTTCATGGCCGGGCCGCCCAGCTTGTGGATCAGGTCGGTGTAGGCCGCGCTGGTGCCCACGAAAGTGGGGTTGAAGCCGATGCGGCGCGCCGTGCCGATGGCGCCTATGGTCTCGCGGATGATGGTCCCCAGGACCACCACGTCGCATTTCTCGGACGCGAGCTTCTGGATCTGCGACGAGAAGTCGGTGGCGCCGCGCTTGTACGAGGTCTTTTCGGCCAGCGGCATGTTGAGGGTCTTGAGGCCGTCCTCGGCGCCGCGCATCACTTCCAGGCCGAACTCGTCGTCCTGGTACATGGTGCAGACCTTCTGGGCCTTCTTCTCCTTGACCAGGTTGGGCAGCAGCGTGCGCATCTGGTCGTAGTAGGTGGCGGCAAAGGAGTACTTGAGCTTGTGGAAGGGCTCGTACATCTCGCGCGCGGCCGTGACCG
>CAMLQP010000193.1 GCA_946482115.1 uncultured Comamonadaceae bacterium | reverse complement strand
GTGCCACTGCGCCCCGGCAGCGTGGTGGTGCAGCGCGGCACCAACCACGCCTGGGCCAACCGTTCGGGCGCGCCGTGCCGTATGTTGTTTGTGCTGGTGGACGGGCGCTTTGATGCGTCGGTGGCCGCACCTGCCAAGGAGCAGCCATGAGCACGCGCCGTCAATGGCTGGGCGCCGCAGCGTCCGCAGCGCTTACGCCCTGGGCGTTGGCACAAGCCCCGTATCCCGCGCGGCCGTTGAGCTGGGTGGTGCCTTACCCGGCCGGGGGCTTTGGCGACGCGATGTCGCGCCTGCTGGTGCAGAAGCTGGGAGAGCGCATGCAGCAAGCCGTGGTAGTTGAAAACAAGCCCGGGGGCGCCGCGCAACTGGCGGCCCAGTACGTCAAGCAGCAGCCTGCGGATGGCCACACCCTGCTGTATGCCGACATCGGACCGCTGGCCATGTACCCGGCGCTGTATGCCAAGCTGAGCTTCAGCCCCCTCAAGGACTTTGCGCCCCTGACACGCTTGTTCAAGTCGCCGCTGGTGGTAGTCGTGCCGGTTGGCAGTCCATTCCAGACACTGGCCGACCTTTTGCGCGCGGCCGCTGCAGGTGACGGGCTCAACTACGGCTCGTATGGGCAGGGCAGCCAGCCCCATGTGTGGACCGAGCAGCTGCGCATCAAGACGCGTTCGCGCATGACCCATGTGCCCTACCAGGGCGCAGCGCCCGCGCTGCAAGACCTGATGGCCGGGCGCCTGGACTTCATGTGCGATGTGGTGGCATCGAGCCTGCCGTTCGTGCGTGAAGGCAAGCTGCGAGCGCTGGTCAGCGTGGGCAGCGAGCAGCGCCTGCAGGTGCTGCCCCAGGTGCCCACGTTGACCGAAGCCGGGCATGCGGACCTCGACATTCCGGGCTGGAACGGTGTGATGGTGCGCGCGGGCACGCCTGCGCCGGTGGTCGAATTGCTGCACAAGGCGGTGGTGGCCGCGCTGGAGTCGCCCGAGGTGCTGGGCCGCTACCGCCCGCTGGGCCTGGAGCTTGCCCCTTTGGTGCCCGCTGCATTTGGCGAGTTCATCCAGAGCGAATCGCAGCGGTGGGGCTCGGCCATTCGCCAAGCGGGGATCAAGGTCGAATGAGTCTCTTTGATCTGCGGGGCCGCACAGCTCTGGTCACGGGAGCCACCCAGGGCTTGGGTCTGGCGATTGCGCGCACCCTGGCTGATCAGGGCGCCCGGTTGGTGGTCACAGACCGCGATCCGCTCGCTTGTGAGCAGGGGGCGGCATCGTTGCCCAGCGCCACCGCTATCGCTGCCGACATGGCGGTGCCTGCGGACATCGCTGCGCTGGTGGAACGCGCTGGTCCGCTGGACATCCTTGTGTGCAACGCCGGTATCCAGGGGCCTGCGGGCCCGCTGGCCCATGCCAGCGATGCCGACTGGCAGCAGGTGTTTGACATCAACCTGCGCGCCGCAGCGCGGTTGTGTGCCCTGGTGCTGCCCGGCATGGCGGCGCGGGGCGGCGGCAGCGCGGTGCTCATCTCCAGCATTGCGGGGCTGCGCGGCAACCGGTCGATTGGCCTTTACGGGCTGACCAAGGCGGCGCTGGCCCAGTTGGCGCGCAACCTGGCTGTGGAATGGGGGCCTTCAGGTGTGCGCGTTAACGCCGTATCGCCCGGCCTCATCCGCACGCCGCTGGCCGAGCGGCTCATGGCCGACGACGCCTTTATGGCGCGGCGCATCCAGGCCACGCCGCTGCGGCGCGCCGGAGAACCTGGGGAAGTGGCTGGCGTGGTCGCCATGCTGGCCAGCCCCGCCGGGGCTTTTGTGACCGGACATAACCTAGTGGTCGACGGCGGCACCACCATCAGCGATGGGAGTTGAAACCATGCACGGCATGCTGAACCGAAGAACCCTGGTGGGCAGCGCCTTGGCGCTGCCCATGGGCACCTGGGCCGCCACCTGGCCCACGCGGCCGCTGCGCATCGTGCTGCCGTTCGCAGCCGGAGGCAGCTCCGACCTGGTGGCCCGCCTGCTGGCCGACAAGCTGGGCCAGGCCCTGGGCAGCCCGGTGGTGGTGGAGTCGCGCGCGGGTGCCAACGGCATCATTGCCTCGGAGGCGGTGGCCCGCAGCACCGACGGGCATTCGTTGCTGTGGGTCAGCGCCGCCCACGCTATCAATGCCAGTCTCTATCCCCGGCTGCCGTATGACAGCCAGCGCGACTTTGCTCCCGTAGCCCTGGTGGCTAGCCCCGGCCCCATGGTGATTGCGGTGCCTGTAACCCTGCCGGTGCGCAATCTGCCCGACTTGATGGATCTGGCTCGGCGCAAGCCCGGGCAGGTCAGCTACGCATCGGCCGGGGTTGGCAATGTGCTGCACCTGGCGGGCGAGATGCTGGCGCAGCAGGCGGGAGTGCAGTTGCTGCACGTTCCCTACAAAGGCGCTGCGCCCGCCCTCAATGATCTGGCGGCCGGGCAGGTGAACCTCATGTTCAACAGCGCACTGGCCGTGGCCCCGATGGTCAAGGACGGGCGCATTCGCCTGCTGGCTCAGACGGGCGCACAGCGCTCGCCCGCCTTGCCCGCCGATCTGCCCACGGTGGCCGAAACACCGGGACTGGCAAGCTTTCAGGTCACCGGCTGGTTTGGCCTGCTGGCGCCTGCTGCTCTGCCCACCGAGTCGATCGCGCGGCTCAACGCTGAATGCGTTCGCATCCTGGCCCAGCCCGAGCTGCGCGAAAAGCTGGCCCTGCTGGGCAGTGCCGATGCCCCCACCCAGAGTGCGCGCGAGTTCGGCGCATTTCTGACGGCAGAGACCGACCGCTATGCCTGCGTGATCCGGGCGGCGGGGCTGCGACTGGAAACCCCTTCTTCTTGATAGGACTGGCGATGCGATTTGCAACTCTGAAAGATGGCAGCCTGGACGGCTGCCTGGTACTGGTTTCTTCCTCCGGCTTGCAGGCCGTCGATACCGCCCTGATAGTGACCAGCCTGCTGGCCGCTGTGCAGAACTGGGAGGCTGTAGAGCCCGCCTTGCGCGAGCGCGCTGCAGCGCTGGAGGCAGGCACGGCTAGCGGTATCTTCGCGTTCGACCCTGCGGCCTGCAGCGCCCCCTTGCCGCGCAGCCCGCAGTGGCTGGATGCCTCGGCGTTCCTCAACCATGGCCGCTTGATGGAGCGCGCGTTCAACACGCCGCCCATCCCGCATTTCGACACCATCCCGGTCATGTACCAGGGCGCGAGCGACGACTTTCTGGGCCCGCACGACGACGTACCCTTGCCCAGCGAGGCCGACGGCATCGATTTCGAAGGCGAGTTCGGCGTCGTCTGTGGCCCGGTGCCCATGGGCGTGACGCCTGAAGGGGCATTGAACTGCGTGCGCCTGGTGGTGCAGATCAACGACTGGAGCCTGCGCGCGCTGGGCCCGCACGAAATGAAGACGGGCTTTGGTTTCTTGCAAGCCAAGCCTTCCACCAGCTTTGCACCGCTGGCAGTCACCCCCGACGAATTGGGCGATGCCTGGCAGGGGGGGCGGGTGCATCTGCGGCTGCATGTGGACTCCAACGGCCAGTGGTTTGGCCATCCCCATGGCGGTGAAATGAATTTCAGCTTTGGCCAGCTCATTGCCCACGCGGCCCGCACACGACGGCTGACGGCGGGCACCATCATCGGTTCGGGCACCGTGTCCAACCAGGCGCGCGATGCAGGCTCTGCCTGCCTGGCCGAGCGGCGCGTGATCGAAATCCTGGACGAAGGCGCCGCCAAGACGCCCTTCATGCGCTACGGCGATACCGTGCGCATGCAGGCGCGCTGGCCCGATGGCCGTGAGGGGCCTTTTGGCGTGGTGAACCAGCGTGTGGTGGCTGCAGGCACGGGGGTACGTTGATGCATGTGGTCGTCACCGGCGCTGGCGGGTTCATTGGTGCCGCCCTGGCCGAGCGCTTGCAGTCCGCCCCGCTCGTGCCCGGCACGCCCTTGCGCCTGACGCTGGTGGACCGCGTCGGGCCTGTTGCGCCTTGCGCGCCGGGCGTGCAATGGCACATCGGTAGCTTTGCCGACCGCGCCTTGTTCGACGCCCTGGAAGACCATCCGCCCGACTGCGTCTTCCACCTGGCCAGTGTGCCGGGATCGCTGGCCGAGCGTGAGCCGGCGCTGGGCGTGCAGGCGAATTTGCTGGATACCGTGGCCCTGTGCGAAGGGCTTGCGCGCCCGGTGCGCGCAGGCCGGGCGCCCGTCCCGCGGCTGGTGTTTGCCAGCTCGGTGGCGGTGTATGGCGCGCTGGGCGCCCAGGCGGTCGATGAGGGCCAGTGGCCGCAGCCCACGCTCAGCTACGGGGTGCACAAGTGGATGGTGGAGCTGCTGCTGGCCGATTACGCCCGGCGCGGCGACATCGATGGCCGCAGCCTGCGGCTGCCCGGCATCGTGGCGCGGCCCCCGGCAGAGACGGGCCATAGCTCCGCATTCATGAGCCAGATCTTCCATGCCCTGCGGGCGCGGCAGACGTACACCTGTCCCGTGTCGCCGCAGGCCACGGCATGGTGGATGTCGCTGGGGTGCTGCCTGGATAACCTGGTGCAAGCCGCACGCTTGCCCGCAGAGGGCATGCCCGCCGAACGGTGCTGGCAACCCCCTGTGCTGCGCGCGTCGGTGGATGATGTTGTGCAGGTCATTCGCCATGCGGTGGATGTTGATCCGGCCCAGTGGATTGGGTACGCGCCCGACACCCATATCGAAACGCTGTTCGGCCGCCTGCCCGCCTTGCACACGCCGCGCGCGGAGGCTGCCGGTTTTCAGAGCGACGGCTCGCTGCAGTCCCTGGTCACACGCGTGTTGGGCGGGCTGCAGGGCGACTGTGGAGTGAAGTAGGGGGCGGCAAAAGAACGCGCCACGGGACGCGCTGCGGGGCAGGCGCCGGACTGGTGGGCGGCGCCGCGTGCTGCAGCGCTCCCGTGACGCGCCGCGCCCTCAGCCGATGCGGGCGTCGGCCTGGGGTGCGTTCAAGGCGTCTCCACCGCGAAGTCCAGGCCCGCATTCGCTTGCAGCCGCGCGATGAGCCGGTCGCCCATCGCCGGAGCGGTGGTCCAGATGCCGCCAGGCGTTTCCGTGGCTTCCTGCAGCAGGCACACGGCCGCTTCGGTGATCATCTTGGAGGTGGAGCCGTAGCCCGGGTCACGGTCGCCCTTCACGCCCACGCGCAGGGTGTGGCCTGCGTCGTCGGTGCCCAAAAAAAGCACGTCGTAAAAGCCGTTCTCGCGCTCCTCGCGCGAAGGGCCTTCGCCCGGCTTGGGGCCTTTGTCCGAGCCCAGCGACTTGTCGCCCGCCACCGCATTGGCGATGGCCTCGCCCTTTTCGCCGGGGCCGGTGATGAGCATTTCGTCATAGACAAAGTCGGTGCCGTAGGCGTGCTGCAGCAGGAAGTTGGAGCGGTGTACGTTGCGCGTGTTGATGGCGGCCATCACGAAAGGTGCGACCCACACCCCATCGCCCAATGCTTCGTCCACCATGGGCTTGTTGCCCGAGGGCTGGCGTGGGCCTTCAAAACCGGGGGTGAGCGAGAAGGGGTTTTTCAGCAGGTCCAGCACGCCGGGCTGACTGGCAGCGGCCGCCATGGTGGCCTTGAGGCTCGCGGCCGTGCCGCCGGAGAAGGTGCCCTTCATCTTGCGCACCCGGCCGCGCACGCGGGGCGCCGGGTGGCCGAAGCGGTGGCGGAATTCCTTTTGCAGCAGGAACACGCCCAGGTCGAACGGAATGGAGTCGAACCCGCACG
>CAMLQP010000192.1 GCA_946482115.1 uncultured Comamonadaceae bacterium | reverse complement strand
AGCAGGGCGTAGGCCAGGCTCTGCGGGATCAGCATCACCGTCACGATCAGGCCGGCGGTCAGATCGCCGGGCAGCTGGTCGCGCCGGTAGTTCGACAGCCAGGTCGGCAGCCCGCGCATGAGGGCCTCAGGCGTCCTGAGCGGCCGGCGCCTTCAGGCGCTCGGCGATCTCGAACACCGCCATGCCGGCCAGCATGGCCAGCACGAATACCACGGCCTTGGTTTCACCAGTGCCCAGCGACACCAGAGCCGGGCCAGGACAGAAGCCCGCCAGGCCCCAGCCGGCGCCGAAAGCCAGGCTGCCGACGATCAGCCGGCGGTCGACATGGCGTGCGTTCGGCAGCTGCAGGGCGCCACCGAAGAAAGTGGTTGTGCGCCTCTTGGCCACGGTAAAGGCGAACACGCCCACCAGGATGGCGCCGCCCATCACGAAGGCGAGCGACGGATCCCAGGCCCCGAAGAGGTCGAGGAAGCCGATCACCTTGCCCGGGTCGGCCATGCCCGCGAGGATGAGGCCGATGCCGAAGATCAGGCCCACGAGGAATTCGGACAGTCGTTGCATGTGGAGCTCCCGGGTATCAGGCCAACACGTGGCGGACGAGGAAAACGGTGACGAAGCCGGCACCCATGAAGGCCAGCGTGGCGGCCAGCGAGCGCGGCGACAGGCGTGACAGCCCGCACACGCCATGGCCGCTGGTGCAGCCCGAGGCGTAACGTGTGCCCACGCCCACCAGCAGGCCAGCGGTGATCAGCGTGCCCCAGCCGGCGTCGATGCGCATGCTGACGGGGCCGGCCACTGCGGTGTACAGCGCGGGCGCGGCCAGCATGCCCAGCACGAAGGCGATGCGCCAGCCCAGATCGCCGGCACGCGGACGCAGCAGCCCGCCGACGATGCCACTGATGCCGAGGATGCGGCCGTTGAGCAGGATGAACATCGCCGAGGCGATGCCCAGCACGACGCCGCCGGCCAGCGAGGCCCAGGGCGTGAAATGGGTCCAGTCGATGGACATGGTGTTACTCCTTGGAAGTCGGGGTGGATGGGGAGCAGAACTGCTGATAGAGCACGGCCATCACCGCCAGCGCCTGCGGGCTGGCGATGCGGTAGTGGATGTGTTTGCCCTCGCGGCGCGTGGCCACCAGGCCCTCGTCGCGCAGCACGGCGAGCTGCTGCGACAGCGTGGGCTGGACGATGCCCAGGCGCTCCTCCAGCTCGCCCACGCGCAGCTCGCCCTGGCTCAGCTGGCACAGCAGCAGCAACCGGTCGGGGTTGGAGAGGGTCTTCATCAGGCGGCACGCGCCGTCAGCGGCGGCGCGCATGCCATCGAGATCGATATCGGGTTCGGCCAGCATGACTGGGGCTCCTTTTGATGTAGCTCAATCATATTCTATTGACGAACAATCTATTAGTCAATAGAATATAAAAAACTTAAATCAACCCGGAGCGTGCCATGAAACCCACCGTGCAAGCCTTCTTCGATCCCGCCACCTGGACCGTGAGCTACGTGGTCTACGAACAACCCGGTTCGGCCGCGGCCATCGTCGATCCGGTGCTGGACTACGACCCCAAGTCCGGCCGCACCCGCACCGGATCGGCCGACCGTCTGTTGGCCTTCGTGCGCGAACAGGGGCTGCGGGTCGAGTGGATCCTGGAGACGCATGCGCACGCCGACCACCTGTCGGCCGCACCCTACCTGCGCCGGCAGCTGGGCGGCCGCATCGCCATCGGCGGCGAGATCCGCGCCGTGCAGGATGTCTTCAAGCGCGTGTTCCATCTGGAGTCCGGCTTCCGCACCGATGGCACCCAGTTCGATCACCTGTTCGCAGACGGTGAAACCTTCCGCATCGGCAACCTGGAGGCGCGCGCCATCGCCACGCCCGGCCACACGCCGGCCTGCATGGCCTACCAGGTTGGCGACGCCGTGTTCGTGGGCGACACGCTATTCATGCCTGACGTGGGCACCGCGCGTTGCGACTTCCCCGGCGGTGATGCCCACACGTTGTACCGCTCCATCCGCCGGCTGCTGGCGCTGCCGCCGGAGACGCGCCTCTTCATGTGCCACGACTACCCGCCCGAAGGCCGCGCGCCAGCCTGGGAGACCACCGTGGCGGCGCAACGCGCCGGCAACATCCACGTGCGCGACGGCGTGACGGAGGACACATTCGTCGCCCTGCGCACGAAGCGCGATGCCACGCTGGACATGCCGGTGCTGATCCTGCCATCGGTGCAGGTCAACATCCGCGCTGGCGAGCTGCCGCCGCCCGAAGCCAATGGCGTGTCGTACCTCAAGATTCCGGTGAACGCGCTATGAGGCAGGCGCCCGCGCCGGGCGCTTCTCAAGCCACGGCGCGCACGCGCTGGCTGCCGGCCACACGGTTGCCACCTGCCTCGCGTGAGCGCTCCATCGCGTTGTGCGCGAGCTGCAGCACCTCTTCCGCGGCGCCCATGTGGGTGGTCGTCACCGTGGCCAGGCCAACGCTCACGGTGACCAGCTTGCCGACGCTGGAGGCGTGGTGCGCCACGCCCAGGCTCTCGACCAGGCGCCGCGCGTGCTCGGCGACGGTCTTGCCGCCAGCAAAGTCGGTGTCGGGCAACAGCATCGCGAACTCGCCGCCGCCCAGGCGCGCGACCTTGTCGCTGGGGCGCTTCATGCGCTCGGTCAGCGCCGCGCCGATGCGCTGCAGCAGGGCCTCGGCGGCGGGTATGCCGTGCACGTCGTTGAAATTCTGGAAATGGTCCACCGACATCAGGATGAGCGACAGCGGCTGCCCCGAGCGCTTGAGCCGGGTGAACTCGGTGGCCAGCATGTCGTCGAAGTGCCGCCGGTTCGCCAGACCGGTGAGCCTGTCCTTGACGTCAACCTCGACGAGCTCCTTGTAGGCCAGGTCCAGCTCGCCCGTGCGGCGCTTCACCCGCTCGTCGAGCTGGGCCAGTTCCTCCTGGGCGGCCGCCAGCTGGATCTGCAGCCGCTCGTTGTCGCGGCGCAGCCCGCCGATACGACGGTAGGCCGCGAACAGCACCGCCACCAGCACGATGGCCAGCAGCGAGGTGGCAGTGAGCGCGTGGGTCATGGGAGGATGACGTGGCGAGGCGGACAGTGTAGGCCCGGGAGGGACAAACCAACAACCCCGGGCGGGGTCCTATGCGGGTTGCGCCGGGGAGCGGTCCCGGCGAGGCGCGTTACCATCGGCGGCACATGAGCAACCCCATCCTCCCGCCCTCGCGGCCCCTGGCCGCCCTGGCACCCAGCCGCGGCGTGGCGCGGTCGCTCAAGGTGCAGCGCTATGGCCTGTGGCTGCTGGTGCTGGGGCTGCTGCTGGTGCTCTGGGTAGGGCTGTTCGTCTCGCTCAACCTGCAGCGCCAGCGACTGTTGGAGCAGGGCACCCAGGAGCTGGCGCTGCTCAACCGGGCCATCGCCGAGCAGACGGCGGGGCTGTTCAAGGCGGTCGAGACCGCGCTCAACGTGACCGACCACTGGCTCCAGGACTTCAAGGGCGTGGACCCGGTCAACAACCCCCGATTCGTTGCCCTGGTCGAGCACCTGCGCGAGTCGTCTGATGGCCTGTTCGATCTGCGCGTGGTGTCACCCACCGGCGAGATGCGCCACGTGCCCAACCCCACCGGACGGACCCTGGAGCGGGTGTCCGGGCAGGACTACGTGAAGATCCACCTCGACCGGGTCTCGCGTGCCCTGTACATCGGCGAGCCCGCGCTCAGCTCGCACAGCGGCAAGTGGGAGCTGCCGGTGTCCTGGCCCACCGGCGGAGCCTCGGCGGGCGTGTCCATCCTGGTGGCGGCGGTGGACGTGGAGATGCTCGCGCTGGCCTACGACCCGCTGCGCACCCAGCCCGATGGAACCATCGTGCTGCTGCGGCGCGACGACCGCGTGCTGTCGCGTGCGCCCTTCAACCGCGAATACCTGGGCCGCAGCCTGCGCGCCAACGCCAGCCTGCAGATGATCACTGAGAACCAGGTTCGCGCCACCTTCACCGCCGACAGCGGCAGCACCGACGGCGTGCGCCGCATCGCCAGCTACGAGCGCCTGGAGCGCTACCCTCTGACGGTGCTGGTGTCCCGGGGCGAGCGGGGCGTGCTCGCCCCGTACACCGAGCGCCGCAACACGCTGGTGCTGGCGTGCGCGCTGCTGTCTGCCATCGTGCTGCTGCTGACCGCGGTGGTGGACCGTGCCCAGGGCGCCCTGCAGCGCACGCAGGAGCGCATGCACCGCCTGGCGCTGGTGGACGAGCTCACCCACATCATGAACCGGCGCGCCTTCATCGAGCAGGCCCGCCGCGAGTTCGCCCGCGTGCTGCGCGGCCAGCGGCCCTGCAGCGTGCTGGTGCTGGACCTGGACCACTTCAAGCAGATCAACGACACCCACGGCCACGTGGTGGGCGACCAGGTGCTGCGCGAATGCTGCGCCGCCTGGCGCGCCGTGCTGCGCCAGCAGGACCTGATCGGCCGCATGGGCGGCGAGGAGTTCTGCCTGATGCTGCCCGAACTGGACGCCGCCGAGGCGGTCCTGGTCGCCGAGCGGCTGCTGCGCCTGACGCGCGAACTGGTGTTCCAGGGGCAGTCTGGCGGCTTTCATGTCACCATCAGCATCGGTGTCGCCGCCCGCCTGGACGCGGACACCGGCTGGGAACCCGTCTACGACCGCGCCGACAAGGCGCTCTACCGCGCCAAGGCGCAAGGCCGCGACCAACTGGTGGCGGTCTGAAAGGACAACCATGCTGCAACTCGTCATGCGCGGCCGCGAGGCCGACCTCGGTCACGGACTCAAGGTGCGTCGCCTGCTGCCCCAGGCCCAACAGCGCCACGTCGGCCCCTTCGTCTTCCTGGACCACGCCGGTCCGGTCGTCATCGCGCCCGAACACGCGCGCGGGGCCGACGTGCGCCCGCACCCGCACATCGGCCTGTCCACGGTCAGCTACCTGCTGGGCGGCGAGGTCACGCACCGCGACAGCCTGGGCGTGACCCAGGTGCTCAAGCCCGGCGACGTCAACTGGATGACCGCCGGGCGCGGCATCTCGCACTCCGAGCGCTTCGAGACGCCCGGCGCCTTCGCCGGCGGTGGCCTGGAGCTGATGCAGTTCTGGGTCGGCCTGCCCGAGGCCGACGAGGAGGTGGAGCCCAGCTTTGTCCATCACCCGGCCGACACCCTGCCCGAGGCGGTGGCCGACGGTGTGTGGATGCGCCTGATCGCGGGCGAGGCCTATGGCCTGCGCAGCCCCGTGGCCACGCGCTCGCCGCTGTTCTACCTGCACACCGTCTGGCAGCCCGGCGCCACTGCCGCGCTGCCCGGGGGCTATGCCGAGCAGGGCGTCTATGTGCTGAGCGGTGCCGTCGAACACGCCGGGCAGACCCACCGCGCGGGCGACCTGCTGGTGTTCGACAGCACCGCCGACACCCTGCGCGCCACCGAGACCAGCACGCTGATGCTGTTCGGCGGCGAGCCGCTGGGCCCCCGCTTCATCTGGTGGAACTTCGTCTCCTCGCGCAAGGAGCGCATCGAGCAGGCCAAGGCCGACTGGAAGAGCGGCGTGATCCCGCTGCCGCCGCACGACAACGGCGAGTTCATTCCGCTGCCGGCCTAGTTGGCCCGCCCGATGTCGGGCCAGCGGTGGTGGGCATAGACCCAGGCCAGCACGCCCACGCCCAGCATCAGCAGGCAGGCCGTGGCCAGCCACACGGTGGAATGCATCACCAGCGGCGCCACCGCGCCCGCGACCACGCCGTTGGCCACCGCGCCGATGACGGCCTGCAGCGACGAGGCCATGCCGCGCCGCTCGGGGTGAAGGTCCAGCACCAGCAGCGTCACCACCGGCACCATGGTGGCCCAGCCGTAGGCGA
>CAMLQP010000191.1 GCA_946482115.1 uncultured Comamonadaceae bacterium | reverse complement strand
AGCTGGTGCAGCACCACGTGGGCGGCTACCTCAAGATCGCGCCCGAGCACACCGAAGGCGGGCCGCTGTCCAAGATGATGAAGCCCGGCATCGGCAGCTACGACCGCTTCAAGACCATGTTCGAGAAGTACAGCGAAGAGGCGGGCAAGAAGCAGTTCCTCATCCCGTACTTCATCGCCGCGCACCCGGGCACCAGCGACGAGGACATGATGAACCTGGCGCTGTGGCTCAAGAAGAACGGCTTCCGCGCCGACCAGGTGCAGACCTTCTACCCCAGCCCCATGGCCACCGCCACGGCGATGTACCACACCGACCTCAACCCGCTCAAGGGCATTCACCGCGACGAGCGGGCCGAAAAGGTGGACATCGTGCGCGGCGAAAAACGCCGCCGCCTGCACAAGGCCTTCCTGCGCTACCACGACCCCAACAACTGGCCGCTGCTGCGCGAAGCCCTGAAAACCATGGGCCGGGCCGACCTCATCGGCAACGGCAAGCACCACCTCATCCCCACCTTCCAGCCGCTGACGGATGGCGGGTATCAGAGCGCGAGGCGGAAGAACTCGACGCCGGGGGGGAAGGTGGCCGCGACCGCGCCCGGGACACCAACGAAGGGTCGCATCCTGACGCAGCACACGGGGTTGCCGCCGCGGGCGGGAGTGAAGGCCAAGGCCAAGGGCCGGTAGGCGCTGGCTTCAGGCTGGCAACGGTCTATCGAAATGGGCCGCTGACGCCGTCAGGCGCCCCGGTCCACACGTCCCTGATCGCGCGCAGGTGCCGCCAGTCGGTTCCGCAACACCCGCCCAGGACCCCGAGGTTGGGCAGTGCGCTCTTGAGACCCCGGTAGCGTTGGGCCAGATCCTGCGGATCTCCGATGTCCAGATCGGGGGAGGCATCGAGTTCGGCGTGGCTTCGGGTCGAGGCATTCGCCCGCACGCCCCTGATCCGCTGGACCCATGGCCGCTCCGTTGCAAGGACACCGGCGAAGTGGCTGGGATGGGCGCAGTTGATCGCAAAGTAGGCAGGCGGTGACCACGCATCCACCGTCTCGATCGCTTGTTCCAGCGATTCACCGCTGGGCAGTCGCCCGTCGGTTTCCAGCGTGAACGATATGGAAACCGGAACACCGGCGCGGTGCGCGGCCATGGCAACACCCAGCGCTTCGGCGGCGGATGTCATGGTCACGGCGCTCAGCATGTCCACGCCGCCCGCAGCCAGCGCATCGGCCTGGGGTGCGTGGTAGTCCGCCGCCGCGGCAGCGCTGTCCGGTGCCGTGGCGACATAGCCATCTCCCCGTGGCCCGATGACGCCGCTGACGACCACAGGTCCGCCCAGGCGGGGCGCCCAGCGTTCCCTCAGCTCGCGCATCAGGAGGGCGGCCTGGATATTGACTTCACGCAGGCGGACGGCATCCACCCCCAGGAGGCTGGCCCAGTCAGGATTGGCGCGCCAGGTGGGTGTTTCCAGAATGAACCCCGCGTCCGGCAGGTCGGCGCACAACTCCAGATAAGGCCGGTAGTAGCTGCGCAGGCGCTCCCGGCCGAGCTCGGAGTCCAGCAGCACGAAAGCCGCGAAATGGGGCAGCTCGATCTTGTCGAGGAACACCAGGGAGGTTTCCAGCCCCCCGTCGCTCAGAAAAAGCCCGCCGCTCAGTTGGGGAAGCTTCGAGTTCATGGCGACATCCTTTCGGTGGTGCGGCACGAATGCCCCATGCCGGGCCGGCGCAAGCAACCTGTGCAGTGGCAAACAGGCCGCTCCTGCCCCTCCGAGGCGAGGGCACGTCTTGCGGATTGACCCCTGCCGCAGGGCGTGGCCGGAGATTATGAGCCTCAAGCTTCTCGCCGAACAGTTGGCATGTCGTTCGTGGCGGTGCACCTGAGTTTTCCGCAGGCGCCGGACGACCGCCCGGTGTGGCTGGGGCGTTATGCGGCGTTCATCGCTTCGTCGGGCGTGGACCCGGCCCGGCGTGCCGCTGTTCTACGCGGGGCTGGCGTTCAGGGGCTGGGTGGGCTACGCCTGAGCCGGCCCTTGCGCCTTCTCGCGGGGTGCCAGTGGTGGGTGTGCCGCACCAAGGGCGCCGATGGCGGCCGCCTTCAGCAGGCGCTGAAACGACGGGCACTGCGCATGGCTGGGGGCGGGGCAGGCGGCGGCGTGCCGCAGGCCTTCGCTCACGGCTTTCAGGCGCCTGATCCTGCGGTCCAGGTCGTCGGCCTTGGCCGTCAGCAGGGATCGGTCGATGTCGGGTTGGCCGTCGGGTGTGAGCATGTCCCGTATCTCGTCCAGCGAGAAGCCGGCGGACTGGCCCAGCGCGATCAGGGCGAGCTGATCCAGCACCTGCGGGGCGAACCGGCGGCGGCCCCCGTCGCGCGCCAGCGGCCGGATCAGGCCCTTGCTTTCGTAATAGCGCAGCGCAGAAGCCTGCAGGCCAGACCTTTTCGCCACCTCGGATATGTCCATGTGCCGCTTGATTTGAAGTTAACTTTAACTTCTATATTAGCCAGCAACCGCATCGGCGGTCAACTGACACAAGGAGTTTTCATGCTTTCACTGCAAGACTGGGCCCTCGTCGCGCTGCTCGGCGTGGGCGCGACGGCGGTCATGGATGTCTGGCTGCTGCTGTTGCGGCGGCTGGGCGTCCCCACCATGAATTTCGCGCTGCTCGGGCGCTGGATAGGGCACGGGCTGCGCGGGCGCTGGGTGCACGCGACCATGGCGCGGGCCCAGCCCGTGCCGGCAGAGCGGGGCCTGGGCTGGCTGGTGCACTACCTGGTCGGCATGGCCTTCGCCGGCGTGCTGGTGGGGTTGCAAGGCGTGGGCTGGTTGCACAGCCCGCGCCTGTGGCCGGCCCTGGCCTTTGGCATTGCCTCGGCTGTGCTGCCGCTGTTCGTGATGCAGCCGGCCATGGGGGCGGGTTTTGCCTCCTCCAGAACGCCGGCGCCGCTGAAAAACAGCCTGCGCAGCCTGACCAACCACGCGGTGTTTGGCGCCGGGCTGTACCTCTCGGCCGTTGCCATCGGGTGGCTGACCCGCTGAGCGGGCCCCGATTGGCCGGCATCTTTTCTGTCCCTTTCAACCTGTTGGGTTTCACACCATGTTTTCCAAGAAATTGGCCCCCGCGCTTTTTGGCCTGATCCTGTCCAGCCTCATGTCTTTGCTGGTGTCCGGCATTGCCACCTACCGTGCGGTGGGCCTGGATCCCCATTTCCCCGTTCTGTGGTCCACCGCCTGGCTGACGGCCTGGCTGGTGGCGTTTCCGGTGGTGCTGGTGGTGGCGCCGCTCACGCGGCGGGCGGTCGGCTGGCTGACCCGCGAGGGCTGACCCGGAGGCTTCGGGCGACGTCGGCTGGTGGTCGGGCAGGTGCGGCGGGTTGGCTGACTTTACTTTTTTTGATAGTCTGGCCGGCCGTCAGCCCACGAGCCCGTCTGCCCAGACCGCCCACACGGCCAGAGGTGTGCCTTGATCGCCGATGCCCAGCCCCACCCCGCGCCCCAGCCGGATGCCCGGCAGGGCAGGGGCCTGATCGTCATCGTCTGGCTGTTCGCCGGGGTGGTGGTCCTGATCCTGCTGCTGGCCAGCTACAGCCTCTACCTCATGGCGGCCGGGCGTGCCTACGTGGCCGGCGAGGGCATGTGGTCCAAGGCGCAGAAGCAGGCGGTGCTGGCGCTCACGCGCTACGCGCTGGAGCACGAGCCCGACGACTGGCGCCGCTACGAGCAGTCGCTGACCGTGGTGCTGGGCGACCGGCAGGCCCGCCTGGAGCTGGAAAAGCCCGATCCCGACCTGGAGGTGGTGACCCGGGGCTTCCTGGCCGGGCGCAACCACCCCGAAGACATCGACGGCATGGTCATGCTGTTCCGCACCTTCCGCCGGATGCCGGAGATCGACCGCGCCATATCGATCTGGGCCGAGGGTGACGCCCAGATCGACCGGCTGATCGCCCTGGGCAACGAGATACACGCCGCCGTCGGGGCGGGCGTGGCCGACCCGGCCGCGACACGCGCCTTCCTGCTGCGGCTGGACGAGCGCGATCAGGCCCTGACCCCGCTGGAGGATGCGTTCTCGCAGTCGCTGGGCGAAGCCGCGCGCAAGAGCCACACGCTGCTGCAGGGCCTGTTGCTGGCGCTGGTGACGCTGCTGCTGGCCGTGGCCTACTGGATCTCGCACCGGCTCGTCAGCCATAACGCGCGTTTCCAGCGTGCGCTGCAGGACAGTGAGGAACAGCTGCGCCGCCTGCTCAAGTTCGCGCCCCTGCCCATCCTCATCGTACGCCGCCGGGACGGAGCGCTGGTCTACTGGAACGACCGCGCGGCGAACCGGCTGCGCATGCCGCCGGAGCGGCGCGGCCCCTACCACGCGCAGGATTTCTATGTGCGCTCCGAAGACCGCGACCAGGTGCTGGAGGGCATGCGCCGCGACGGCCAGGTGCAGGAGCACGAGCTGGAGCTCAAGGACACCGAGGGCCAGCGCTTCTGGGTGCTGCTGTCGGCGCAGTCCATCGCCTTCGAAGGTGAGGGCTGCGTGCTCAGCGCGCTGACCGACATCGACCAGCGCCGGCGCGAGCAGGAGGAGTTGCACCACCGGGCCTTCCACGACGAGCTGACCGGGCTGCCCAACCGGGCGATGTTCATGGACGCGCTGGGCCGCACCCGCCACCGGGTCGAGCGCCGGCGCGGGGTGTTCTACCTCCTGTTCGTCGATCTCGACGGCTTCAAGCTGGTGAACGACAGCCACGGCCACCGCGTGGGCGACCTGCTGCTGCGCGAGGTGGCGCTGCGCCTGCGGCTGAGCGTGCGCGAGGGCGACCTGATGGCGCGCCTGGGCGGGGACGAGTTCGTGGTGCTGGTCGAGGGCGACGACACCCTGAGCGACATCTCGGTGGTGGCGCGCAAGATACTGGCCACCCTGGCGCCGCCCTGCATCGTCGAGGGGCACACGCTGCGCGTGACCGCTAGCATCGGCATCGCGCGCTACCCGCACGACGGCACCGAGCTGGCCGAGCTGATGCGGCACGCCGACAGCGCCATGTACGAGGCCAAGGCGGCCGGGCGCAACACCTTCCGGGTCAACGGAACGCAGGCCTGAGCCTCGGGCGGGGGCAGCGGGTCAGGCCGCCCCTTCCACCACTTCCACCCGGTTGCGACCGTTCTGCTTGGCGGCGTACAGCCGCTGGTCCACCGCCTGGATGAAGGCGCTGAGCGAGGAAGCCTCGTCCGGGATGACCGTGCCCACGCCCAGGCTGAGCGTGACGCACTGGCCGTGCGGCGACGGCGCGTGGGGTATGGCCTGCTTGCCAATCAGGCGCCGGCAGCGCTCGGCCACCCGCAGCGCGCCCTGGGCGTCGGTTTCGGGCAGCAGGATCACGAACTCCTCGCCGCCAAAGCGCGCCACCACGTCGCGCGGGCCCACGGCGGCCAGGCCCAGGGTCTGGGCGATGTCGGTCAGGCAGCGGTCACCCTGAAGGTGGCCGTACAGGTCGTTGTACTGCTTGAACAGGTCCACGTCGAGCAGGATCAGCGAGAGCGGCTGCCGGCTGTCGCGCGCGGCGTTCCATTCGCGCTCCAGGCTGGCATCGAACAGGCGCCGGTTGGCGATGCCGGTGAGGCCGTCCTTGAACGAGAGCGCTTCCAGCTCCTTTTGCAGCGCCTGGAGCTTTTCCTCGGTCTTCTTGCGTTCGCTGATGTCGAACATGAAGCCCACCAGCGACTCGACCTCGCCTTGCGCGTTGCGCACCACATGGACCACGTCGCGTATCCACACGTAACCGTTGTCCTTGGTGAGGGCGCGGTAGTCGGCCTCGTGGTCCACGCCGCACCGGGACTGCGAGATGCAGAAGTTCACCACCTGGTCGCGGTCATCGGGGTGGATGCGCTCGGCCCAGTCGTT
>CAMLQP010000190.1 GCA_946482115.1 uncultured Comamonadaceae bacterium | reverse complement strand
GCAGGCCGAACACCCGCGACAGGGCATGGGCCAGCGTGGTCTTGCCGACGCCGGGAACGTCCTCGATCAGCAGGTGCCCGCCGGCCAGCAGGCAGGCCACGCCGTCGCGGACCTGGCCCGGTTTGCCCACGATCACCGTGTTAAGCTGGGCCAGTAGATTGTGAATTTTCTTGCGTGCGTCCATGGTGGCGCAACCATAGCGCAAAAGTCGTTCCATGAAGCCTACTGGTTATTTCACCCACAAGGCCTGCTGGCGCCACGAAATGGGGCGAGGCCACCCGGAATGCCCCGAACGGCTGGATGCCATCGAGGACCGGCTGCTGGTCACTGGTCTGGGCGATGCGCTGGAGCGCCGCGAGGCCACGCCCGCAGCCCTGGCCGACCTGGAGCTGGGCCACGACCGCCTGCATCTGGCTGCGCTGCGCGGCCTGAGCGACAACCTGCGCGACGACCGGCGCGCGGGCGGCCCGGACCACGCGGCCATAGACCCCGATACCGCCATCAACGAACACACCTGGGATGCCGCGCTGATGGCGGCCGGTGCCGCGATAGACGCCACCGACGCGGTGCTGGCCGGCGAGCTGGAGAACGCCTTCTGCGCCGTGCGCCCGCCGGGCCACCACGCCATGCGCGGCAAGGCGATGGGCTTCTGCTTCTTCAACAACGTGGCGGTGGCCGCCAAGTACGCGCTGGAGCGGCACGGCCTCAGGCGCGTGGCCATCGTCGATTTCGACGTCCACCACGGCAACGGCACCGAGGACATCGTGGCCGGGGACGAGCGCATCCTGATGTGCAGCTTCTACCAGCACCCGTTCTACCCCTACCCGGAGGGCGGGTGGTCGAACGCACCCAACCTGGTCAACCTGCCGGTGCCGGCCTACACCCGCGGCATGGACATCCGCGAGCTGGTGGAGATGATGTGGATGCCCCGGCTGGAAGCCTTCAAGCCGCAGATGCTGTTCGTGAGCGCAGGCTTCGATGCCCACCGCGAGGACGACCTCGGCCAACTGGGCCTGGTGGAACAGGACTACGCCTGGCTGACCCGGCGCATCAAGGACGTGGCCGACCGCCACGCCAGGGGCCGCATCGTGAGCTGCCTCGAAGGCGGCTACAACCTGAGCGCGCTCGCCCGCAGCGTGGAAGCCCACCTGCGCGTGCTGGCCGATGTCTGAGCCCGTTCCGTCCACGCCTGTCACACGCCTGGCCGACAATGGCGGTATGAATCCCGTCTTCTCACCCCGACCCATAGACAACTTTGCCGAATGGCTGGCTGCTTTCTCGCGGCCCAGCGTGCTTGTCGAACTCGCCGCGCTGCTGCTGTGTGTCGGCCTCGCGCTGGCCGGGGTGGCGTTGCTGCGCCGTGCGCTGGGCGTGCATGCGGAGCGCCGCTCGATCTGGTTCGGCCGCAACCTGTTCGATGGCGTGCTGTTCCCTCTGCTCCTGCTGTGCCTGGGTTATGTGGCGCGCGCCATCGCCATCAAGTTCGTGCCGCTGGCGCTGTTCAAGATCGCCATTCCCGTGTTCGTCTCGCTGGTGGTCATCCGTGTGGGTGTGAAGGTGATGCAGGCCGCCTTCGAGGAGTCGGCCTGGGTGCGGCTGATCGAGCGCACCATTTCCTGGGTGGTCTGGCTCGTGATGGTGTTGTGGGTCATCGACCTGCTGCCCATCGTGCTGGGCGAGATGGAGGAAATCACCTGGAAGGTGGGCGGCACCACGTTGTCGCTGCGGGCGCTGATCGAAGGCGCGGTGACCGCCGGTGCGGTGCTGATCGTCGCGCTCTGGATCTCTGCGGCCATCGAGGCGCGACTGCTGCGCTCGGCCACCGGCGGCGAGCTGTCGGTGCGAAAGGCCATCAGCAACGCCACCCGCGCGCTGCTGTTGTTCGTCGGTCTGCTGCTGGCGCTCACCGCGGTAGGCATAGACCTGACCGCGCTGTCGGTACTGGGGGGCGCCATCGGCGTGGGCATCGGTTTCGGCCTGCAGAAGCTGGCGGCCAACTACGTCAGCGGTTTCGTCATCCTGGCCGAGCGCAGCATGCGCATCGGTGACAACGTCAGGGTCGACAACTTCGAGGGCCGCATCACCGACATCAATGCGCGCTACACCGTCATCCGGTCACTGACCGGACGTGAATCGATCGTGCCCAACGAGACCCTGATCACCAGCCGGGTCGAGAACCTGTCGCTGGCCGATCCGCGTGTATGGCAATCGACCGTGGTGTCGGTGGCCTACGACAGCGATGTGGATCTGGTCACCGACCTCCTGATGCAGGCTGCACTGCGCCATGAACGGGTGCTGCGCGACCCTGGCCCGGCGGTGCAGTTGTCGGCCTTCGGTGCCGATGGGCTGGAGTTCACGTTGGGTTACTGGATCGCCGACCCGGAGAACGGGCAGGGCAACCTCAAGTCACTGATCAACCGCGACATCCTGGCCGCGTTCCGCGCGCGCGGGATCGAGATTCCCTACCCCCATCGCGTGGTCTACACCAAGACCTGATCAGCGCATGAAGCCCGGCAGCCACAGCGCGATGGCCGGGAACGCGATCAGGATCATGAGCCGCAACACGTCGGCTGCCACGAAAGGCCAGACACCGCGGAACAGGGTGGCCATCCGCACGTCGGGCAGCAGCGCATTGATGACGAACAGGTTCATGCCCACTGGCGGCGAGATCAGCCCGATCTCGATGATGGTCACGATCAGCACGCCGAACCACACCGGGTCGAACCCCAGGCCGGTCACGATGGGGAAAAACACCGGCAGCGTCAGCAGCACCATGGAGAGTTCTTCCATGACCGTGCCCAGCAGCACGTAGATGGCCATCATCACCACCACCACCATGATGGGGTGGGGGCTGAACTGCAGGATGAAGGCCTTGAGGTCGGCCGGCATGGTGGTGAAGTTGACGAAGCCGGTGAACACCATGGCCGCAATCAGCACCGTGAACAGCATGGCAGTGGTGCGCGCGCTGTCGGTCAGGATGCTGGCCAGCTCGCGCAGGCCCAGCCGGCCCTTGAACACGGCAAAAAGGAAGGCGCCCGCCGCACCCACGCCTGCGCCTTCGGTGGCGGTGAACACCCCGCCGTAGATGCCGCCTATGACCAGCGCGAACAGCGCCGCCACGCCCCACACGCGTTGCAGCGCGCGCGCCCGCTCGCGCCAGCCATGGCGTTTGCTGGGGGGGCCGCTGGCCGGGTCGCGCCAGGTGACGAACACCACCGCCAGGCACAGCAGCACCACGGCCAGCAGCCCCGGCAGGACGCCGGCGATGAACAGGCGGCCGATATCGGTTTCGGTCACGATGCCGTAGATCACCATGATGGTGGACGGCGGGATCATGATGCCCAGCGTGCCGCCGGCAGCCACCGCCCCGGCAGACAGGGCGTCACCGTAGCCGTGGCGTTTCATCTCGGGGTAGGCCACGCGGGACATGGTGGCTGCCGTGGCGATGGACGAGCCACAGATGGCACCGAAGCCGCCCGAGGCGATGATGCTGGCCATGGCCAGTCCGCCGCGGCGGTGGCCCACGAAGCTGTTGGCGGCCGCGAACAGCTCCTGTGCCATGCCCGCGCGCGCGACGAAATTGCCCATCAGTACGAACAGCGGGATCACCGACAGCACGTAGGCAAACCCGGTCTCGAAGATGATCTGGCTGGTGCTGGCAAATGCCGCCGGCCAGCCGCGCATCAGGCCCAGTCCGGCCACGCCCACGATGACCATGGCCACCGCCAGTGGTATGCGCAGCAGGGCCAGGGCAAAAACGGCGAGGAACCCGAGCGCGGCTTCGGTCATGTGGTCGCCCCGGGCGAGGCAGAGGTGGCGTTGGCGGGCATGAACACGAACAGCGCGTGCACGGCGGCGGTCAGCAGCAGCAGTCCGGCCATCAGCCAGGCCACGGGCGACAGCGGCCACTGGAGGTAGACGGTGACGTCACCGTATTCGGCGAAACGGTCGGCGCGCAGCGACATCAGCCAGGCCAGGAAGGCGAAGGTGACGGCACACACCCCGTGCACCACGCGCGCCTGCAGCCGTTTGAACCACGCGGGCAGGTGGCCGTCGAGCGAATCGAACACCACGTGTTCACCGCGCCAGGACACCAGCGGCAACGCGCCGAAGATGACGACCACCATCAGCATCTCGGTGAGTTCCAGCCCGCCGGGTACCGAATGGCTCAGGAACTTGCGGCCGCTGACGTCGACCAGCGTGAGCCACATGATGGCGAACAGCGCGGCAGCGGCCATCAGGCCGCTGGTCCAGCGCAGCGCGAGGTCGAGGCGATGGAGCATCCGCAAGCGGCGCTCACTTCACCTTGGCAATCTCGGCGCGGAACTCGGCCAGCACGGCCTTGGGGTCCTTCAGGCCCTTGACCTGGGCCTGCGCGGCCCAGCGGGTCTCGAGGTAGTCCTGCTTGTCGGCAACGGCTTTGATGAAGGCCTTGTCGGCCGGCACGCGCACCACACCCTGGGTTTTCTGCACGCCGTCGCGCGAGGCGGCATCCACCCTGTCCCAGCCGGCGCCGAACTGGCGCGCCACGTACTCGCCCGAAAGTTTGTCGACCACCACCTTGTCCTGCGCGGACAGCGCGTTGTACTTGGCCGGGTTCATCATGAAGACGAAGCTGGTGTTGTACAGGCCGCCGGGGAAGGTGGTGGCGTGTTTGATCATGCTCAAGCGGAACGAGGCGATGGATTCGTCCGGGAAAAAGGTGCCGTCCATGACGCCGGTGGACAGCAGCTCGAACGATTCCGTGGCGGGCTTGAGCGTGGTGTTCCAGCCCATGGCCTTGGAGAGTTCGTTGATGTTGCCACCGCCGATGCGGAACTTGAGCGCGCCTGCGTCGGCCGCCGATGTGACCGGCTTCTTGCTGTTGAAGATGATGCCGGGGCCATGGGTGAACACGCCCAGCACCTTCACGCCGCGGTGCTCGCCCAGCGGCGCGAAGTATTTGCTGTAGATGCGCTGGTAGGCCACCGAGGTGGCAACGGCGCTGTTGCCCAGGAAGGGGAATTCGGCCACCTGGGTGTTGATGAAGCGGCCAGGGGTGTAACCGTCCACCGTGAACGAGATGTCGGCCAGACCGTCGCGCACCGCATCGAAGGTGCCGGGCGGCGCAGAGACCGCCTTGGGCAGGATGTTGCACTTCATGCGGCCGCTGCTCTCTTTCTCCAGCGCCTCGCACCAGCTCTGCTGGGCCATGCTCAGCGTGTGGGTGGGAGGGACCCAGGTCGAGGCCGTGAAGACCGTCTGCGCGAAGGTCGCACTCATGAACAGGGTGGAAACCAGGCCGATCGCCGTGGCCGAACGCCGAATCATCATCAGGAACTCCTTCGCAACGCAGGGTGGTGGGCAGGTACCGATCCAATATACGTGCGGGGGTGGAACCGGCCACTCCTGAATTACCCGAGTTAACCAACCCGACAGTCGGTTAATTAGTGTCGCCAGGTCGACGGACGGTGCAGCGGGCCGTGTCAAGACCTGGTCGACTACCCGTATAATAGAAAAAAGCACGACCGTTCGTTTTTCCGGCAGGTGCCTATGTTGCACCGCATAAAATGCCGGAGGTTTACGTTTACGTCAATTCAGCAACCGTAGGAGCAGCGAGCATGAAGGTCTTGGTCCCCGTGAAACGGGTGGTGGACTACAACGTCAAGGTCCGGGTGAAATCGGACGGCACGGGTGTGGACATCGCGAACGTGAAGATGTCGATGAACCCGTTTGACGAGATTGCCGTCGAGGAAGCGGTGCGTCTGAAAGAAAAGGGCGCCGCCACCGAGGTGATCGCTGTCTCTTGTGGCGTGACGCAGTGCCAGGAAACCCTGCGCACGGCCATGGCCATCGGCGCCGACCGCGCCATCCACGTCGAGACCGACGTGGAGCTGCAGCCGCTGGCGGTGGCCAAGCTGCTCAAGGCCCTGGTGGACAAGGAGCAGCCGGGCCTGGTGATCCTGGGCAAGCAGGCGATCGACGACGACGCCAACCAGACCGGCC
>CAMLQP010000189.1 GCA_946482115.1 uncultured Comamonadaceae bacterium | reverse complement strand
CGCGCACCGGGTGGCGCGCGGGCGAGGTGGAGGCGTTCTCGTGCTTGAGCAGGCGTTGCAGCAGCGGCAGCGAGAAGGCGGCCGTCTTGCCGGTGCCCGTCTGGGCCGCGCCCATCACGTCGCGGCCTTCCAGCACCACGGGAATCGCCTGCGCCTGGATGGGCGTCATGCTCTCGTAGCCCATGTCGGCCACGGCGCGCGCCAGCGTGGGCGCGAGGTTCAGTTGGGAAAAAGCGTTCGTCATTACGGGCCGTATTGTCTCACTTTGAGCGCAAGGCCTTGTTTTTCCTCGGAATTCATGCCACGGCGGGCGCGGAATCGCTGGTCGGCCGGCCACGGAAGTCGGTCCAGCAGCGGCGGGAGAAGTCGTAGAGCTTGCAGCGCCGCGCGGTGTCGAAGTACCAGCGCCACGAGAAGTCCTGAATCACGATGCGCCCGGGCAGCGCGTCCTCCAGCAGCCGCTGGGCCTTCTCGAGTCGATACAGCGGAATGCCCATGTCGAGGTGGTGGGCGGTGTGCTCCATGATGTGGTGCATCCAGGCCCCCCAGCGCCAGGGAAACCGCAGGTGGACCGTGGTCGAGACGAAGGGGGCTGCCCGCGACCAGGCGGCCTTGTCGTCGTGCCACTGCACCCGGGTGTGGGTGTGGTGCACATAGACCACGAAACCGATCATGGCATTCCAGAACAGGAAGGGCAGCGCAAAGCCCATGCCCACCAGCAGCCAGGCCGACTGCCCGGTGGCCCGCGCAGCCGCCACCAGGCCGGCCATCCAGAGCGCGGCGGTGGCCACCACGAACACGCCGTCCCACACGAACACCGGGCGGCGCGAGCCCATGTAGGCCTTGCCGGGGAAGAACATGCGCAGCCACCACATCTCGACCAGGTAGTACAGCGCCGGCCCCCAGCCGCTGCGGTAGGCGCGCTCCAGCGCGCGGCGCCAGGGCGGCAGGGCCTCGTATTCGGCCCGGGTCAGCGGCGCCCAGACGAAATCCACGCCCTTGAGGTTGGTGTAGCCGTGGTGCACCACGTTGTGGCCCACCTCCCACAGGCTGTAGGGCGTGAGCGAGGGCGCCAGCGCCAGGCGGCCCAGCCAGCGGTTCAGGCGGCGGTGCGGGGTATAGCTCTGGTGGCAGGCGTCGTGGCCGATGATGAACAGCCGCCCGATCAGGAAGCCGGCCACCAGGCCACAGGGCAATTTGGCCCACCAGGGGGGCAGGAGGATCACCCCGGCCAGGGCGGCGGCGAACAGCAGCCCGTCCCAGACCAGCAGGGCCACCGCCAGCGCCGTCCGGGGCTCGACGATGGGTGCCAGCCAGCCGCGCATGACCTTGCGGTGCGGCAGCGGCCGCTGCAGCGGAACGGGACAATCCGGGGGAAGTGGAGGGGGCATCTGGGACATGGCCGGCATGCTAGCCAGCACCCCCGCCCGTCGGCTTGACCTGGGTCAAACCCCCGGTCCGTGGCAAAGCCGCTACAATAGAGGGCTTTGCTGGCAACATCCACAAACCCCTAAAGGAATACCCACATGGCTACCGCCAAACCGAAGAAAAAGAACCCCCGCCTGGCATCCGGCCGCAAGCGCGCCCGCCAGGACGTCAAGCTGAACGCCGCGAACTCCTCGCTGCGCTCCAAGTACCGCACCGCCGTCAAGAACGTCGAGAAGGCCGTCGTGGCCGGCGACAAGACCAAGGCGACCGAACTGTTCGCCAAGATGCAGGCCGTGGTGGACACCATCGCCGACAAGGGCATCTTCCACAAGAACAAGGCCGCTCGCGACAAGAGCCGCCTGTCCGCCAAGGTGAAAACCCTGGCCCAAGCCGCCGCCTGAAGGCCCCCTCAGGCACAGCCCGGGGCGCTCCGCCGCCCCGCCGTTTGAATCGGGTGCGCTGCCAGCAAAGCAAGAAGCCGTCGCAAGACGGCTTTTTTGTTGCCCGCCGTTTTCTTCAGGTCTTGGGTTTCTCGTCGGGCAGCAGGCAGGCCTCGACCAGCTGCAGCTCGTTGTCGCGCGCGAAGTTCATGCAGAAATCCCAGGCCATGGGCTCGGCCTCGCGCAGGTCGGTGTGGACCACCACGCACTTCACGCCGCCCAGCGTGGTGGGGATGCACCAGGGCGAGTAGCTCAGGTGGCTGCCGGGCTGGGCGCCGCCCGGCCGGAAGCTGCTCATGACGCCCGCCAGCCGCTCGGCCCAGTCGCTGGGCCGGAAGGTCTTGCCGCTGAGCGTGATGCCCTGGATGAAGACTTCTTTGGCGGAGGGAGTGACCATCGGGTGGCGGCCAGGCTGGGAGTTGGAACACCCGCTAGTGTGCCGGGATAGCCGGCTGCTGCGGTGCAACAAGTATTCTATCTTATATAAGACTTCGATCTAGCTGCGGACATCGCAGTGATGCCGAATTGTCATCCAGGCCACGGAGTGCGTGGTTCTAGAATGACGCTTCAACGGCCCTACCTTCGTTGGGCCGCTTTCTTTTGCCGGAGACCCGAATGACCGCCTTCATCGAAGCCGCCTCGCCGCACGTCATGAACACCTATGGCCGCGTGCCCATCGCGCTGTCGCATGGCCGAGGCTGCCGCGTGTGGGACGTGAACGGCAAGGAGTATCTGGACGCGCTGGGCGGCATCGCGGTCAACACCCTGGGCCATGGCCACCCCAGGCTGGTGCCGGCGCTGCAGGACCAGATAGCCAAGCTCATCCACAGCAGCAACTACTACCACGTGCCCAACCAGGAAGCCCTGGCGAAGAAGCTGGTCGAGCTCTCGGGCATGACCAACGTGTTCTTCTGCAGCACCGGGCTGGAGGCCAACGAGGCCGCGCTCAAGCTGGCGCGCAAGTACGGCCACGACAAGGGCATCGCCAAGCCGCAGATCGTGGTCTATGAAAAGGCCTTCCATGGCCGCTCCATCGCCACCCTGTCGGCCACCGGCAACCCCAAGGTGCAGGCCGGCTTCGGCCCTCTGGTGGAGGGTTTCATCCGCGTGCCGCTCAACGACATCGGGGCCCTGAAACAGGCCACCGAAGGCAATGGCGACGTGGTCGCCGTGTTCTTCGAGACCATCCAGGGCGAAGGCGGCGTCAACCCCATGCGGGTGGAATACCTGAAGCAGGTGCGCGAGCTGTGCGACCAGCGCGGCTGGCTGCTGATGATCGACGAGGTGCAGTGTGGCCTGGGCCGCACCGGCAAGTGGTTCGCCCACCAGTGGGCGGGCATCGTGCCCGACGTGATGCCGCTGGCCAAGGGCCTGGGGTCGGGCGTGCCCATCGGTGCTGTCGTGGCCGGCCCCAAGGCCGCGAACATCTTCCAGCCGGGCAACCACGGCACCACCTTCGGCGGCAACCCGCTGGCCATGCGCGCGGGCGTCGAGACGCTGCGCATCATGGAGGAGGACGGCCTGCTGGACAACGCCGCCCAGGTGGGCGCCCACCTGCGCGCCGCGCTGGAGCGCGAGCTGGGCGGCCAACCCGGCCTCAAGGAAATCCGTGGCCAGGGCCTGATGCTGGGCGTGGAGCTGACCCAGCCCTGCGGCGTGCTGGTCAACCGCGCGGCCGAGGCCGGCCTGCTGATCAGCGTCACCGCCGACAGCGTCATCCGCCTGGTGCCGCCGCTCATCCTCACGCGCGCCGAAGCCGACGAGATCGTCGCCAAGCTGGTGCCGCTGGTGAAGGCATTCTGGAAGGAGTCGGCATGAGCAGCCCCATCCGCCACTACCTGCAGTTCAAGGACTTCACGGCCGACGAGTACGCCCACCTGCTGGAGCGCGCGCGCTTCATCAAGGCCAAGTTCAAGGCGGTGGAGAAATACCAGCCCTTCGCCGACCCCGACCGCACGCTGGCCATGATCTTCGAGAAAGCCAGCACACGCACCCGCGTGAGCTTCGAGGCCGGCATGTACCAGATGGGCGGCAGC
Source organism: uncultured Comamonadaceae bacterium (assembly GCA_946482115.1). Next base: position 2,092 of record CAMLQP010000189.1, on the reverse strand, counting down.
GTGGTGCACCTGACCACCGGCGACAGCCAGCTGGGCCGCGCCGAACCCATAGAGGACAGCGCCCGCGTGATCAGCCGCATGGTCGATCTCGTGATGATCCGCACCTACGAGCAGAAGAAGATCGAGGCCTTCGCCGCGCACTCGCGCGTGCCGGTCATCAACGGCCTGACCAACGAATACCACCCCTGCCAGATCCTGGCCGACATCTTCACCTACATCGAGTACCGCGGCCCCATCCAGGGCAAGGTGGTGGCCTGGGTGGGCGACGGCAACAACATGGCCAACACCTGGCTGCAGGCGGCCGAGATCCTGGGCTTCACCGTCCACGTCAGCACGCCCGGCGGCTACGAGGTCGACCCGGCCGTGGCCGGCGTCCGGGACGCGTCCTGCTACAAGGTCTTCAAGGATCCGCGTGAAGCCTGCAAAGGCGCCGACCTGGTGACCACCGACGTCTGGACCAGCATGGGCTACGAGGCCGAGAACGAAGCCCGCCGCCAGGCCTTCGCGCAGTGGTGCGTGGACGAAGCCATGATGCGGCAGGCCAAGCCCGACGCGCTGTTCATGCACTGCCTGCCCGCGCACCGGGGCGAAGAGGTCACCGCCGAGGTGATCGACGGCCCGCAGTCCGTGGTGTGGGACGAGGCCGAGAACCGCATGCACGTGCAGAAGGCCCTGATGGAGTACCTGCTGCTGGGCAAGGTCTGACGTGTCGGCCTGCACCGCCTGTGGCGCCTGCTGCGCCTGTTTCCGCGTCGATTTCTCGGTCTACGAGATGGACTTCGAAGGCGGCAGCGTGCCCTCGGGCCTGGCGGTGGAGGTCAATGACACCCTGTGGCGCATGCGCGGCACCGACCATTTTCCACCGCGCTGCGCCGCGCTGACCGGAAAGATCGGCGGCCATGTGGGCTGCGGCATCTATGAATGGCGCCCCTCGCCCTGCCGCGAGTTCGAAGAAGGAAGCGACGCCTGCGAACGCGCCCGCGCGCGCCACGGACTCCCCAGCCTCACAGCGGCACCGGCAGCGCCCCCACCCGACCCTTGAACTCCTGCAACGAGAAATGCGACTGCACGTGGCGCACGCCCGGCAGGCGGTGCAGCTTCTGCTGCAGCAGGCTGGAGTAATGGTCCAGATCGCGCGCCACCACCCCGATCAGGAAATCCGCCGGACCTGAAATCGCGTGGAACATCACCACCTCCGGAATCTGGGCCACCGCCTCCTCGAACGCCTGCGAGGTGGTGTCGTTCTGGTGATCGATGCCCACCAGCACGAACGACAGGACGCCATAGCCCAGCGCACGCCGATCAAGCGCGGCGTGGTAGCCCCGGATCACCCCCTCGTCTTCCAGCCGGCGGATGCGCCGCCAGGCTGGCGACTGGGACAGATGGGCCGCCTGGGCCAGTTCACCCGAGGTCAGGCGGGCATCGTCCTGCATGGCGCGCAACAGCAAACGGTCGGTGCGGTCGATTTCCACGGCGTCAGCCCCGAAGTTTTCAGGGTTTGAAGCATAACTTATCCAATATTCAAGCAGTTGGAGCCTAACTGTTAGAACTCCCTAGAATTCTGCAAATAACCTGCGCCTCCACGCCATGACAACCGCCACCCGCCGCCTCTGGGACATCTCGCCCCCGGTTCACGCCGGCAGCCCGGTGTTTCCCGGCGACACGCCCTACAGCCAGCAGTGGGCCGCCACCATAGGCCCCGGCTGCCCGGTCAACGTCAGCGCCGTGACGCTGTCACCCCACGTGGGCGCGCACGCCGACGCCCCGCTGCACTACGACCCGGCCGGCGCGCCCATCGGCGAGGTGCCGCTGGACACCTTCATCGGCCCCTGCCGCGTGATCCACGCCATCGCTTGCGGGCCGCTGGTCGAGTGGCGCCACATCGGACACGCCGTGGCCGACCTGCCGCCGCGCGTGCTGGTGCGCACCTACCAACGCATGCCGCAGGACCGCTGGGACGGCGCCCTGGCCGGCTATGCACCCGGCGTGGTGGAGCGTCTGGCCGCGCTGGGCGTGAAGCTCATCGGCATCGACACCGCCAGCATCGACCCCGCCGACAGCAAGACCCTGGACAGCCACCAGGTGATCCGCC
>CAMLQP010000188.1 GCA_946482115.1 uncultured Comamonadaceae bacterium | reverse complement strand
GGGTGGTGATGCCTTGCTGCGGCAGCGTGTGGGCAAACAGGTTGTAGGTGCCGCCGTAGAGCGTGCTGGCCGAGACGATGTTGTCGCCCGCCTCGGCAATGGTCTGGATGGCATAGGTGATGGCCGCCATGCCCGAGGCCACGGCCAGCGCGGCGATGCCGCCTTCCAGCGCCGCGACGCGCTTTTCGAGCACGTCGGTGGTGGGGTTCATGATGCGGGTGTAGATGTTGCCCGGCACCTTCAGGTCGAACAGGTCGGCGCCGTGCTGGGCGCTGTCAAACGCGTAGGCCACCGTCTGGTAGATGGGCACGGCCACGGCCTTGGTGGTGGGGTCGGGGCTGTAGCCTGCGTGAACGGCAAGGGTTTCGATCTTCATGGTGCTAAGTCCTTCTGAACGGTTGGATGGGCGAGGCGGCAGCGCCGCCGCGGGGCCATTCTTGCATCGCTGCATGCCAGGGCCTTCGAATCCTTTGTGATGAGCTTATGGCACCGTTCGGTGTCAGCGGAAGCCGTTCGCGCGAGGCCATGGATGCGCTCGGTGCAGGCCAGCCGATGATCGAGTGAGGGCTTCGACCAGTTGGCCGGCAGGGTGCGCCCCTAGTCAAAGTCGGCCCCACCCGCACGCGGCCACGCGGCCATACAGAGTTGGCAAGCCCAGGTCAGGCGGGTAGCGCCACGGCGGCCTGGGCTGACATGCACCGGCGAGAGCAGGGCTCGGGCCAGGTGTGCGCGGCCAGGCGTGCAGCGTCGGGGATGTGGATGTCGCGTTTGTCCATGCGGATGAGCCCGGCATCCTCCAGTTCGTGGAGCACGCGCGAGAAGTACTCCGGCGTGAGCGACAGGCGCGAGGCCATGGTGGCCTTGCTCACCGGCAAGGTCACGTTCAGGCCACCGGGGCCTTGCGGCTGGCCGTGGCCCGCGCAGGCCAGCGCGATGCTGGCGGCGTCGTTCGATTCCTCAGGCAGCTCGTGCAACAGATAGCTGATGACGCGCTGCATGCCGCTGTGCAGCGTGTAGGTCTGCACATCGTGCACCAGCCCATGCAGCCGCCGCGAGATGCCGGCCAGCATGCGCATTGCAAAGCGCGGGTCAGCCTCGATCTCGCGCTCCACCGTGGCCTTGTCCACGCTCAGCAGCAGGGTGTCGGCCAGCGCCTGGGCGTTGATGATGTAGGGCTTGCCGGTGAACATCAGGGCTTCGGCAAAGCTCATGCCGGGGCCCACCAGCTCGATCACCTTCTCCTGGCCGGCAGGTGAAAGCGCAAAGAGCTTGACTTGGCCCAGCACGGTGACGTGGAACTCCTCGCACGGCGTGCCCACGCGGAAGATGCTGTCGCCGCGAGCGAACCGCCGCAGGCGGCAGCCGGTGGCCAAGCGAGAAAGCTCTTCGGAGGTAGATTCCTGGAACAGCGGCAGGGCCGAGAGATAGCGTGGAATGTCGAACTGCCGGATGTCCATGGCGCAGGCTTGTGGGTCTTGTGGAAATGCGCCATTAAACAAGGATGCGAGATGCATCTTCATGACCTTGGTCAAAGGCCGTGGTGCGCTGCATCATTTCTATCTGGTGAGCTGGCTATACACGGCCGCCAGCCGTTGCGCCAGGTCGCGTGGGCGGTGCACCAGGGCGTAGCCCTGTCGGCCGAAGAGGTAGGGCAGGTAGTCGTGGCCCGCGTCGTCGATGGTCACGGCAAACGGCGTGAGGCCCTGCGCGCGCGCCTCCTGCACCGCATGGCGCGTGTCCTCCAGCCCGTAGCGGCCTTCGTACACGTCCAGGTCGTTGGGCTTGCCATCGGTCAGCAGCAGCAGCAGGCGCTGGCGCTCGGGCCGCGCGGCCAGGCGCGCCGTGGCGTGGCGGATGGCGGCACCCATGCGCGTGTAGTAGCCGGGCTTGATGGCGCCGACCCGGGCCTGGGCGGCGCCCGTCCAGGCTTCGTCAAAGCCCTTGAGGTGCTGGATGCGCACGTTCTGGCGCCGCACGGAGCTGAAGCCCAGCATCTCGAAGGTGTCGCCACCCGCCGCCAGCGCCTCGCCAAACACATACAGCGCATCGCGGATCACGTCCACCACGCGCATGGGCTGGCCCGCGCCCGCCACGTGCGCGTCGGTAGAGAGCGACAGGTCCGCCAGCAGCAGCGTGGCCAGGCTGCGCTCGGCCCGCACGCGGCGTTGCCACACGGCGGGGGATTCGCTGCGCCAGGCGGCCGCGTCGGCGGCGTGGCGCACCCACGCGTCCACGTCCAGCTCGTCGCCGTCGGCCTGGGCGTGCGCGCGCAAAGGGGCTGCGCGCAGCACTTCCAGCCGGCGGCGCACCTGGCGCACGGTGGTGCGCAGCTGGGCATGCGGCGTGAACGGTGCCGCGTCGCGCGCCGCGCGGCATTGCACGGCGCAGTGCGCGGGCCGCAGCACGCCGGCCTTCCAGTCCCACTCAGGCAGGTGTCCGCCGGGGCCGAGGGCCACGTCGTCGGCCGCGGCGCTGGGCAGATCCAGGTCGAAGCGCACGCGCGCGGCCAGGCGGTTGGCATGGCCCGGGTCGTCGGCAATGGCGATCACGTCCATGTCGCGGGCGGCCTCCAGCGCGTTGCCGTCGTCGCTGTCGTCGTCGGCACGTTGCACCTTGGTGAACTCGCCCCAGGAGAGGATGGATTCGGCGCGGAAGAACAGCATGAGCGGCGCGGCGTGGCGCTCGTCGTGCACGCGCTCGGCCTTGCGGCGCGTGCGGTCTTCCGGCGCCGGCGCCGCAGTGGCTTCGCGCGCGGCCTGGGGTGCGGGCGGTTGCGCTTGGCGCACCGACGCCTCGCCCGCCGTGCCGCTGCCGCCGTCGAGCCAAAGCCACACGGGGGCCACGGCAGCCGGGCCGAGGTCGTGCGGCCACGCCCTGTGCGCTGGCACGCCGTCGTCGAATTCGCCCTGCAGGGCCCGCTGCACCCAGACCTCGGCCTCGCCGGCGGGCCGGCGCAGCGTGGCGAGCGCAGGCCGCAGCGCCAGCTGGGCCTGGCGGAGCTGCGCGTAGGGGCCGGCCAGGCCCGGAAAGGTGGCGAGCGTGGCGCGCGCGGCGGCCAGGTTGTGCCCCAGCCAGCCGCTGCCCTGCGGCGGGTTCACCGTGCCCCACTGCGATGCCAGGGCGGCCAGCCAGAGGTAGAGCGATCGGTTCAGCGCCTTGTCTGCAAACACCGCCACCGTGGGCGGCAGGGCCAGCAGGTCGCTGTGCAACTCCGGCAGGGGCGCACGCGTGCCGCTGCCGGCCACGCGCTGCGCCCAGCCGCGCGGGCCGCCGTGGCCGCGGGCGGCGGCGGGGCCGATGCGCAGTCCCGCCGGGCCGCCGCCGCAGCGCAGCAGCAAGCCCAGCGGCTTGCGCATTTCGTCGAGCGAAACGGCAGCCGCTGCGTTGGCGGGCTCGGCCCAGCGGGTGACGAGGCGGTGCCATTGCTGGCCGATCCACTCTTCCATGTCAGTGCTCCGCGGCGTGGGCCGCATGGGGTGCCGCAGGCGCGGCGCAAGGGGGCACGCCCGTGTTGCGGGAAGCTCCGGCGGGCGATGGCGCAGCCTTGGGCTCGGCCAGCGCCAACCCGTGCCGGGTCTGCAGCGACTCGCGCAGGGCATCGACGCCGATGCTCCACTGCAGCAGGGGCTCGCGCTGCTGCGCGGCTTGCGATGCCTCGCAGGACTGCACGCACAGCCCGCACTGCACGCATGAGAACTTGCGCCGCTTGAACTGGCGCGGCGGCAGGTGCATGGGGCAGGCGCGGTCGCAGGCATTGCCATGCGGCGCATCGCAGCTGCGGCAGTGGGCGGGGACGGCCGGCTCCAGGCCGGTGGCCGAAGGCAGGGTGCGGGCCGCGGCCCGGCGCCCGGCATCGCGCGCAAAGCCCACGACCCGGCCGCGGGGGTTGGCCATCCACACCAGGCTCTGGAACAGGCCCACGGCGCAGCCAAAGCGGCAGAACAGGTGCCGCGCCAAAAGGAATTCGGCGCTGAAGACGAGGGTGCCCGCCACGAGGAACCGCAGCTGCCCTGGCGTGGAGGTGCCCGTGACCAGCCGGCTCCACACATCGGCCGGCGGCAGCAGGTAGGTGAGCAGGGTGATGGCCCACACAAAGCCCATCAGCACCGAGAGCAGCACGAACACCGGCCACCAGCGGCGCTGGGGCGTGAGGCCGTGGCGCGGCGTGGGCTTGCGGTCCCACAGCGACAGGCGGCCGCAGGCCTTTTGCAGCACGTGGTTGAGCAGCTCCACCAGCGAGAAATGCGGGCACAGCCACCCGCAGTACAGGCGCCCATAGCGCCACGCCACGGCCAGGAAGCCGCCCACCAGGCCCAGGGCCGGCAGCAGCGCCCGCAAGAAGAGCCGCAGGGCCATGTCGCCCGGGCCGATCAGCCCCTGGCGGAAGTCGTCGATGCCCAGGCTCCAGCGCTGGCCCAGCACCCAGAGCTGGACCTCGGTGACATCAAAGCGCAGCAGGTTCAGCGCCGGCGCCAGCAGGAACAGCGCGAAGAAGGCGATCTGGAACGTGCGGCGCTGGCGTTGCATGGGGCGTGGGCATGGGCGAGAAGCGGCGGCGGAGTGCTCAGCCCAGCAGGGCTTGCACCACCTCGCACAGCGCCGCGGCGGTGTCGGCGTCGTCGGTGAGTGCGTCCACGATGGCGGCGCGGCAGGCGGCCGGCAGCGGCACGCCGGAGACGGCCAGCCGGGCCGCCATCACCAGCAGCCGGGTGCTGGCGGTTTCTTCCAGGTCCTGGTCGGTGAGCTGGCGCAGGGCAGTGCCCAGGCGCACCAGCGTGGCGGCCAGTTGGGGGCTGGCGCCTGCCTCGGTGCGCAGGATGGCTTCTTCCACCGCGGGGGCCGGGTAGCCCAGGGTCAGCGCGATAAAGCGCTGGCGGGTGCTGGGCTTGAGGCTCTTGAGCAGGCTCTGGTAGCCCGGGTTGTACGAGATCACCAGCATGAACTCGGGCGGGGCCACCAGCTGTTCGCCGGTGCGCTCGATGGGCAGCACGCGCCGGTCGTCGGCCAGGGGATGCAGCACCACGGTGGTGTCCTTGCGGGCTTCCACCACCTCGTCCAGGTAGCAGATGGCGCCCTGGCGCACGGCACGCGCCAGCGGCCCGTCGGCCCACACGGTGCCCTCAGCGCCCAGCAGGTGCCGGCCCACCAGGTCGGCGGCGGCCAGGTCGTCGTGGCAGCTCACGGTGATGAGGGGCCGCCCCAGGCGGGCGGCCATGTGCTCCACAAAGCGCGTCTTGCCGCAGCCCGTGGGGCCCTTGATGAGCAGCGGCAGGCGCTGGCGCCAGGCATGCTCGAACAGCGCGGCCTCGCCGCCCTGCTCGGCATAGAAGGGCAGGGCCGCGGCGGCGATGCGGTGCAGTTCGCTGTGGTCCATGGCGGTCTCCGCGGCGCGGCCTCAGGCAGCAGTGCCCAGGGCGCGGCGGTTGCCGCCGGTGCCGATGCGGGCTTCCTCGGTGACGGGCTCGCCGCCGATGAAGAAGCTGTAGAAGTACAGCAGCTGGCCCAGCAGGAAGGTCACGCCGCCGGCAATGCGCACCCAGTAGAAGATGGTCAGCTGGTCCTGCGTGGCCATGAAGCCCATGGCGTTGGTCTCGGGAATGCGCTGCAGCCACACCTGCAGGATGCCTGCGCCGGTGAGCGCCAGCACCATCACGGCCATGCCGATGCTCATGATCCAGAAGCTCCACATCTCGGCGGCCTGCGCCTTGGTGCTGTTGGCCATTCGCCCGCGCAGCGTGGGCATGGCGTAGCTGATGAGTGTGATGACCACGAGCACGTAGGCGCCGTAGAAGGCCAGGTGGCCGTGCGCGGCGGTGATCTGCGAGCCGTGGGTGTAGTAGTTCACGGCGCTCAGCGTGTGGATGAAGCCCCACAGGCCCGCGCCCAGGAAGCCCAGCACGGCGGTGCCCACGGCCCACAGCACGGCGGCCTGGTTGGGATGGTCGCGGCGGCGGCGCTGCACCATGTTGAAGGCGAACACCGTCATCATGAAGAAGG
>CAMLQP010000187.1 GCA_946482115.1 uncultured Comamonadaceae bacterium | reverse complement strand
CAGGACGCCTACGCCCTGCTGGACCTGATGGCGCGCTACCGCTTCAGCAAGCACTGGAGCCTGACGGCCAACCTGCGCAACACCACCGACGAGAAGTACCTCAACAGCCTGCTGTGGGACCAGAACTACTACGGCGAGCCGCGCAGCGCCTCGGTGACGCTGAACTGGGCGTACTGAAGCCACACGCCCCGCCTCGCCCACCCACACCGTTCCGATCCGCCATGCACCACCCGCTCACATCCCTCTGCGCAGCGCTGTCCGCCGCCTGCCTGCTGACCCTGCCGGCCCAGGCCCAGTCCACCGAAGAAGCCACGCTCGCGCCCGTCACCGTCAAGGCCCAGCGAACACCCGACGCCACCTCGGAGGGTTCGGGTTCCTACACGACGGAGGCCACGTCGACCGCCACCGGCCTGCCACTCTCGATCCGCGACACGCCGCAGTCGGTGAGCGTGGTGACCCACGAACGCATGCAGGACCAGGCGATGGACACGGTTGAGGATGCGCTGCGCGCCACCCCGGGTGTCTCGCTCAAGAGCATGGACCGCGGGCGCAACGGCCTGTCGGCGCGCGGCTTCCTCATCACCAACTACCAGTTCGATGGCGTGCCCATGTTCACCGGCAACATCGGCGCGGAGACCATCAGCACCGCGCCCTTCGACCGGATCGAGGTGGTGCGCGGCGCCACCGGACTGCTGAACGGCGCGGGCGACCCGTCCGCGGCCATCAACCTGGTGCGCAAGCACGCCACCAGCAAGACCTTCACGGCCACGGTGGAAACGGAGCTCGGCAGCTGGAACCACCGCGCCGGCACCCTGGACCTGAGCACGCCGCTGAACAGCGACGCCTCGGTGCGCGGGCGCGTGGTGCTGAGCGCCGACGCCCAGGACGCCTTCATGGACCTGGAGAACACCCGGGGCAGCCTGTTCTACGGAGTGGTGGACGCGGACCTGGCCCCCGGCACGCGCCTGAGCGTGGGCGCCAGCCAGGAGACCCGCCGGCGCAACGGCGTCTACTGGGGAGGGCTGACCTACTGGTACGCCGACGGTGGGCGCACCCAATGGGACCGCTCCAAGACCACCGCCACGCGCTGGAACCAGTGGGACACCGAAGAGACCACGGCCTTCGCCAGCCTGGAACACCGGCTGGCCAACCGCTGGCTCGTGCGCGCCGACCTCGCGCACCGCAAGCAGGTGGAAGACTCCAAATTGCTGTGGGTGATGGGCACACCCGACCGGTCCACCGGCCTGGGCCTGTCCGCCTATCCCTACCACTACCACGCCGAGCCCACGCAGGACCACGCCAGCGTCTCGGCCACCGGCCCCTTCCGCCTGGGCGGGCGGGAACACGAGCTCAGTGTCGGTGTGATGCACAGCCGGCTCAAGGACGGCTGGGACAACCGCGACGCCATCTCGGGCCTGCCCGAGGTGGGCAACTTCAACGAATGGGACGGCAGCTACCCCGAACCGGCCATGTCGCCGTTCTACCTGGCCAGCCGGGACACGACCACCCAGACCGGCGCCTATGCGGCGGCGCGCCTGCAGGTCACCGACGCCCTCAAGTTCATCGTCGGTGGACGGGTGAGCGACTGGAAACGACAGGGTGCGGTCGGCGCCTGGAACCCGGTGGCCTACACCCTGCGGCACAGCGGCGTCCTCACGCCGTACGCAGGCGTGGTGTTCGACCTGAACGACCACCTGTCGGTCTACGCCAGCCACACCACCATCTTCAAGCCCCAGACCGAGAAGGACCGCAACGGCCAGTACCTCGATCCACTGGAAGGCGACAGCTCGGAAGTCGGGATCAAGGGCGAGTTCTTCAACGGCAGGCTCAACGCCTCGGCCGCCGTGTTCCGCACCGACCAGGACAAGCTCGCCACGCCCGATCCGGGTTACTTCGTACCGGGCACGGCGACCGTGGCCTCGCGCGCTGCGCAGGGGGTCCAGTCGCAGGGCGTCGAACTGGAGGTATCGGGTGAAGTGGCCCCCGGCTGGCAACTGGGCGCCGGCTGGACCCAGTTCAGCGCCCGCGATGCACAAGGCGCCCATGTGGTGACCGAGCACCCCCGCCAGCAACTCAAGCTGTTCACCCGGCACACCCTCGGCGGCGCGCTGCAAGGCCTGAGCCTGGGCGGCGGCCTGGTGTGGGAAAGCAGGCCCCCGGTCATGGCCACCAACCCTGCCACCGGCCTGGACGAGCAGGTGGGCCAGCCCGCCCACGCCATCGTGGATGTCATGGCGGCCTACGCCCTGACCCCGCGCACCACCGTGCAACTGAACATCAGCAACCTGCTGGACAAGGCTTACTACAACAGCTCCTGGAGTGGCTACACCTGCGGCGAGCCCCGCAAGTTCACCGTGGCACTCAAGCACCGCTTCTGAGCCGGACTTCCCCGCTTCTCCCATCCCCCGCCAACGACACACCATGGCTCAACCAACACAACCACCCCACCGCTCCGTGGCCATCGCCGCGGCCCTGCTCGCCAGCGGCTTCCTTGCCAGCGCCCCGGCCAGCGCCCAGTCCGCTGGGACCGGCACCGATGGCACCACCAGCGCGCCGGAGCCCGAACTGTCCACGGTCGTGATCAAGGCCAAGCGGGAGAACCGCGTCTCCAAGGGCGCGACCAACCTGCCCATGGAGGTCAAGGACACGCCGCAATCGATCAGCACCATCGACAAGGAGACCTTGCGCGACTTCGGCGCCACGGACAGCAACGACGCGCTGCGCTTCGGCACCGGCCTGACGGTGGACGAGTGGGAGACCAACCGCACGTCCTACAGCACGCGCGGCTTCGACATCATGCTCACGCAGATCGACGGCCTGGGCATGACCAACGACTGGGGCATCGCCGAGAGCCAGATGGACACCTACCTGTTCGAGAAGATCGAACTGATCCGGGGCGCCAACGGCCTGCTCACGGGTGTGGGCACGGCCTCGGGCACCATCAACTACGTGCGCAAGCGCCCCACCAGCAAAGACGGTGGCGAGGCGCAGCTGACCATGGGCTCCTTCGGCCAGAAGCGCGTGGCGCTGGACTACAACAAGGTGCTGTCCAAGGATGGTCTGTGGGCCGGCCGGCTGGTGGTGGCACACGACGACAAGGACTCCTACCTGCGCGCACTGGGCACCGAGCGCACCGCCCTCTCGGCCATTGTCGAAGGGCAGATCGGGCTCAACGGTGTGCTGACACTGGGCCTGAGCTACCAGGACTCGAAGCAGCGCTCGCCGATGTGGGGCTCGCTGACCCTCCCGTACGCCGACGGCTCGCTGGCAGAGTTTGACGTGTCGGCCTCCACCTCGCAGGACTGGACCCTCTGGAACAACCGCCGGCAGAGCGTGTTCGCCGAATACGCCCACACGCTGCCGAACAACTGGGAGGCCAAGCTCACCCTCAACCACGCCGAGGGCAAAGACGCCACCAAACTGTTCTACGCCTACACCTTCACCGGCTACCTCAACGACGACAACACAGGCCTCTACGGCTGGCCCTACCGCAGCGACAGCAGCTCCAGCAGCGACATCGTCGATGTCAACCTCTCGGGTCAGTTCGGCGCTTTCGGCCGCCAGCACGACGCGCTGTTCGGCCTGAGCCATTCGAAGCAGAAGACCACGACCTGGACCTACGCGGGTGCCACCTTCCCGGTGCTGCCGGCGTTCCCCTATGCGGGCGACGTGTTCACCGAGCCGGCCTGGGGCGCCAGGAGCGTCTCCAACGACGGCGACCAGAACCTCACCCGCCTGTACGCCGCCAGCCGCCTGCAGCTGACCGATGCCCTCAAGGGCATCGCCGGCATCAACGCGATCCGGCTGGTGCGCGACGGCACAGCCATCTACGGCAGCGGCGTCCAGCTCAACAACGAGACCACCCAGAAAGTCAGCCCCTACGTCGGCCTGACCTACGACCTAACGCCGGACGCACTGGCCTACGCCTCGTACTCCGACATCTTCCAGGCGCAGGACCAGGTGGACATCAACGGCGTCACCCTCAAGCCCATGAAAGGTGTCAACGCCGAGGTCGGCCTCAAGGCCGAATGGCTGGACCGCAAGCTGCTGACCACCTTCGCCCTGTTCAGCGCCGAACAACGCGGACTGGCCACCGTGGCCGGCTTCAACACCAACACCCAGCAGGACTACTACGAACCCAAGGACGTGAAGACCCAGGGCTTCGAGATCGAGGCCAGCGGCCGCATCGGTGCCGACACCAAAGTGTCCGCCGGCTTCACATCGATGAGCCTGAAGGGTCCGGACGGCAAGGACATCTACGAGTGGATTCCGCGTCGAACCCTCAAGCTGCAGGCCGACACCCGCGTGGCGGCCATGCCCAAGCTGCGCGTGGGCTCCGGCCTGCGCTGGCAGTCCGGCGTCTCCAAGGTGGCCGGCGCCCGCCAGGACGCCTACGTGGTGGTGGATGCCTTCGCCGCCTACGAGCTGACCGACAAGGCCACGCTGCGCCTGAACGTCAGGAACCTGGCGGACAAGAAGTACATCCGCTCCGTGACCTACGGCGCCATCTACGGCGCACCGCGCAGCGCGGCCCTGACGCTGGAGTACAAGCTGTGACCGCCCGGGCCAAGTCGCTTCGCTGGCCGGCGGTCACCGCGCGCGTGACCGCCGGCGTCTTCGGCGCCTACGCCTTCACCTGGGGCTTTGCCGCGGCCGGCGTCGCCGCGCTGGTGGGCCTGGGCGTGGAGTACCACGACGCCGAGATGGGCGTGCTCATGCTCGCCTTCCTGGTGTTCCTGGGCCTGTTCCTCTGGAGCTTCGCCGCCGCCAGCATCGCCCGCGTCTGGGCCGTGCTGGCCGGGGGCGCGGCCCTGCTGTTCACCGCCGCCTGGGCCCTCCAGCGCGCCATCCTGTCCTGAAAGGAAACCCCATGTTCCAGAACTTCCGGCAGTCCATGGCCTGGCTGCACACCTGGTTCGGCCTGGTGATCGGCTTCGTGCTGATCGTGGTGTTCTTCTTCGGCTCGCTCTCGGTGTTCGACCGCGAGATCGACCGCTGGGCCATTCCCGAGACGCGCTTCGACCCGCAGCCCATGCCCTCTTTCGATGAACTGCTGCTGCCGGCGTTCAGGAAGATCGAACCCGACGCCGCCGACTACGCGGCCAACATGGCCACGCTGCACGACCCGGCCAAAGGCCCGATGACGCCGCGCCTGGAGCTGCCGGCCGACGAGTACTGGGCCTACACCACCCACCGCGACCCGGTGCTGCGCATGGGCGTCGGCTTCAAGGTGCCGCTGGCCAAGGACCCGGACGGCCACAACCACATCCACGGCGAGACCACCATCGACCCGCGCAGCGGCGCCGTGGTGCGCGCCGACCAGCTCAAGATCGGCAGCGACTGGTTCTACCCCATGCACTACAGCCTGAACTGGCAGTGGAAGAACCTGGGCATCTTCCTCGTCGGCCTGGCGGCGCTGGTGATGCTGGCCGCCCTGGTCAGCGGCGTGGTGATCCACCGCAAGATCTTCCGCGAGTTCTTCACCTTCCGGCCGAAGAAGCACACGCAGCGCAGCGCGCTGGACCTGCACAACATGACGGGTGTGGTCGCGCTGCCGTTCCACTTCTTCTTCGCCTTCACTGGCCTGGTGATCTTTGCGGCCTTCTACTTCCTGCCGGTCTCGCAGTTCCAGCTCAAGGGCCTGCACGACCGCCACGAGGTGATGGAGGCGCAGGAAACCGGCTTGCCGCACCACGCTGCCGGCGTGGCCGCGCCGCTGGCCTCGGTGGACGCGATGGTGGCCGAGGCCAAACGCCGCTGGGCCGCGCGCGACATGGCGGGCGAGGTGGGCTTCCTGATGGTGCACCACGTGGGCGACGCCAACAGCTACGTCAGCGTCTACCGCGCCGGCAGCGACCGCGTGGCCCTGGTGGGCGAGGGCATCCACTTCAAGGGCAGCACCGGCGAACTGCTGCGCGAGGACCCGCCCCGCAGCGCCGTGTCTGAAATCAACGAGTTCCTCACCGGCCTGCACCTGCAGCACTTCGAACACTGGTTCCTGCGCTGGCTCTATGTGCTGGGCGGCCTGCTGGGCTGCGTGTGCATCGCCACCGGCTTCGTCTTCTTCG
>CAMLQP010000186.1 GCA_946482115.1 uncultured Comamonadaceae bacterium | reverse complement strand
GGCACCATCTCCAGCACCAGCATGGCGGCGCCGGCGTCCTGCAGTTCGTGGGCCTGGCGCTTGAGCAGTTGCCCGGCATCGCCCCGGCCCTGCACCCGGTAGCCGCCCAGCGCGTGCACGGTCTGGGGCGTGAGGCCCAGGTGGGCGCAGACCGGGATGCCGCGCTCGACCAGGAAATGCACGATCTCGGCCGTCCAGCCGCCGCCTTCGAGCTTGACCATGTGGGCGCCGGCCTGCATCAGCACGCTGGCGCTGCGCAGGGCTTGCTCCTTGGATTCCTGGTAGCTGCCAAACGGCAGGTCTCCGATCACCCAGGCCGTGCCCTGCACGCGCCGCAGGCCACGCACCACGCTTTCGGTGTGGTAGCGCATGTGTTCCAGCGTCACGCTGACGGTGCTGGCCTGGCCCTGGCAGACCATGCCCAGTGAATCGCCGATCAGGATGCATTCCACGCCCGCCGCGTCGGCCACGGCCGCAAAGGTGGCGTCGTAGGCGGTCAGCATGGTGATCTTCTCGCCGCGTTCGCGCATCTCCTGCAGGCGCGGCAGGCTCACGGGCCGGCGTTGCGGCAAGGGCGAGGCGGCCGGCAGGGTGCCGTAGGGGGTGGCGGGTTGCTGTTCGCTCATCGTTCTATCGGGGGCCGGTGGCTGTGTTGGCGGCAGTCTAGTCGATTCGGCCGGCCTTGCCCCTGCGGGGTATCGGCTTGTTCATGGGTGAAATGATGTCTCGGCGCAACTGGGGGACAATAACGGCCAATGCCCCCGGCAAGCCCCTTGTTCAACGGCCTGGGGCGCCCATCTTGGGAGGAACCCGCTGGCCCGTGCCGGCGTGTGCGAGGACGAGTTGATGAGCGACGAAGCGATGAACGACGTGATCGAGGTGGACTACGAGCAGCCGGCGTGCGACACCCGCCACGCCTGGGTGCGCGTGCCTGTGGAGCCCGGCCCCAAGCGCCGCGCCGAGCTCAAGGACCGCATCCGCGAGCTGCTCAAGGCCCGCAACGCGGTCATGGTCTCGCACTACTACGTTCACCCCGATCTGCAGGATTTGGCCGAGGAAACGGGTGGTTTCGTGTCCGATTCGCTGGAGATGGCGCGTTTTGGCCGCGACCACCCAGCCACCACGCTGGTCGTCTCTGGCGTGCGCTTCATGGGCGAGACAGCCAAGATCCTCAGCCCCGAAAAAACCGTGCTGATGCCCGAACTGGACGCCAACTGTTCGCTGGACCTGGGTTGCCCCATCGACGATTTCAGTGCCTTCTGCGACGCCCACCCCGACCGCACGGTGGTGGTCTATGCCAACACCAGCGCCGCCGTGAAGGCCCGCGCCGACTGGCTGGTGACGTCCAGCTGCGCACTCGAGATCGTCTCGGCCCTGCACGCCAAGGGCCACAAGATCCTGTGGGCGCCCGACAAGCACCTGGGCGACTACATCCAGCGCCAGACTGGCGCCGACATGGTGATGTGGAAGGGCTCGTGCATCGTGCACGACGAGTTCAAGGCCTTCGAGCTGGAGGCGCTCAAGCGCGAGCACCCAGGAGCCAAGGTGCTGGTGCACCCCGAGAGCCCGGCCGACGTGATCGCGCTGGCCGACGCCGTCGGCTCGACCAGCGCCATCCTCAAGGCCGCGCGCGAGATGGACGCCACCGAGTTCATCGTCGCCACCGACAACGGCATGATGCACAAGCTGCGCACGCTGAACCCGGGCAAGACCTTCATCGAGGCCCCAACCGCCGGCAACAGCGCCACCTGCAAGAGCTGCGCGCACTGCCCCTGGATGGCCATGAACGGTCTGGAGGGCGTGGCACGTGTGCTGGAGCAGGGTTTGAACGAGATCCACGTCGACCCGGCGCTGGCGCAGCGGGCCAGGCTGCCGATAGACCGCATGCTGGCTTTCACGGCCGCGCTCAAGGGCGGGCGCGACGCTGGCGCCCTGGTGCCGGGCATAGGCGCCGCCTGAAGCGCCCGGTTTGCGCCCCCGCTGCCTGATCGACTTCGCGCAGCCGCAAGGCGCGGGCGGCGAGCGCCTGCAACGGGCTTTCGGAGCCCCGGAACAATGCCTGGTGGCCCGGTCGCACGACGAGGTGAGACCCGTGCTGGCACAGGTGCAGGCGGCCGCCGAGGCTGGCGCCTGGTGCGTGGGTTATCTGCGTTACGAGGCAGCGCCGGCCTTTGACCGCGCCCTGCGCGTCCACCCGGCCGATGGGCCGCTGGCCTGGTTCGCGGTGCATGAGGCGCCGCTGGACGGGCCGCCGGCCGCAGCGACCGGGGAGGCGATGCTGGCCTGGGACGACGAACCCGTCCGTGCCGCCTTCGAGGCCGACCTGGCCCGCATCCACGAGGCCATCGCCGCCGGGGCGCTCTACCAGGTCAACCATACCGCCAGCCTGGGCGGCCCGCTGCGCGGCGATCCCCTGGCGCTGTTCCAGGCGCTGCGGCGCGCCCAGCCGGGCGGCTATGCCGCCTATGTGGATACCGGCGAGGAACAGGTGCTCAGCGTGTCGCCCGAGCTGTTCTTCGACTGGCGCGACGGGGCGCTGCTGACCCGGCCCATGAAGGGCACCGCGCCACGCGGCACGACGCCTGGGGAGGATGCCCGGCAGGCCGACCTGCTGCGCGCCTCCGCCAAGGAGCGCGCCGAGAACGTGATGATCGTGGACCTGCTGCGCAACGACATCTCGCGCGTGGCGCGGCCCCATTCCGTGCGGGTGCCGCGCCTGTTCGAGGTGGAGGCCTTGCCCACGGTGTGGCAGATGACCTCGGACGTGACAGCGCTGACCCGGCCCGGCACAACGCTGGCGGACGTGTTCGCCGCGCTGTTCCCCTGCGGCTCGGTGACCGGGGCGCCCAAGGTGCAGGCGATGCGGATGATCCAGACGCTGGAGCCGCGGCCGCGCGGCGTGTACTGCGGCGCCGTGGGCGTGGTGGCCCCGGGCGGGGCGGCCACCTTCAACGTGGCGATACGCACGGTCACGGTGCAGGCCGGGCGGGCGCGCTGCGGCATCGGCAGCGGCATCACGGCCGACGCGGGTGCGGCCGGCGAATGGCGCGAGTGGCGGCACAAGCGGGCCTTCATCGAGCGCGCGCGCCAGCCGTTCGAGCTGCTGGAAACCCTGGCGCTGCAGGACGGTGAAGCGCGCCACCTGGTCGACCACCTGGCGCGCATGGCCGGCGCGGCCGCGCATTTCGGCTTTCCCTGGCACGAGGCTTCGGTGCGTGAGCGCCTGCACGCCCTGCGGGCGCGCCATCCCCGGGGACTGTGGCGGGTGCGCCTGCTGCTGGGGGCCGACGGGCAGGTTCAGGCAGAGGCCCACGCCATGGCGCCGGATATCGCGCCGGGCATGGCGCCGGTGGTTCTGTCCCTGGCTGGGCAACCGCTCGAGATGGCCGACAGCGAGTTCGTGCGTTTCAAGACCACGCGGCGCGAGCACTACGACGCGTTCGCGCCGCCCAAGGGTGTGTTCGACACCGTGTTGTGGAACGAGCGCGGCGAACTGACCGAATGCACGCGCGGCAGCCTGGCGTTGCACCTTGACGGCCACTGGCTCACGCCGGCCGCCGCGTGTGGCCTGCTGCCCGGCGTGGCCCGCGCGCGCGCCCTGCGCGACGGCTGGCTGCAGGAGGCCGTGCTGTCTCGCGGCGACCTGCGGCGGGCCGGCGCGCTGCGCTTCGGCAACAGCCTGCGCGGCTGGCTGCCCGCGCAGCTGCTGCGCCCGGATCAGCCCTTGGCGACGGGGATGTAGATCTCGCCGCCCCCGGCGCGGAATTCCGCGCTCTTGCGGGCCATGCCGTCCTGCGCGGCGCTGTATTCGCGTACCTCCTGCGAAATCTTCATCGAGCAGAACTTCGGCCCGCACATGGAGCAGAAGTGCGCCACCTTGGCTGCATCCTTGGGCAGGGTCTCGTCGTGGAAATCCTGGGCGGTGTCGGGGTCCAGCGCGAGGTTGAACTGGTCCTGCCAGCGGAACTCGAAGCGCGCCTTGGACAGCGCCTCGTCGCGCGCGCGCGCGCCCGGGTGGCCTTTCGCCACGTCGGCCGCATGCGCCGCGATCTTGTAGGCGATCAGGCCCTGCTTCACGTCGTCGCGGTCCGGCAGGCCCAGGTGCTCCTTGGGCGTCACGTAGCACAGCATGGCGGTGCCCATCCAGCCGATCAGGGCCGCGCCGATGGCCGAGGCGATGTGGTCGTAGCCCGGCGCGATGTCGATGGCCAGCGGCCCCAGCGTGTAGAACGGCGCCTCGTGGCAGTGCTTCAGCTGCTCGTCCATGTTGGCCTGGATCAGGTGCAGGGGCACGTGGCCCGGGCCTTCGATGAGGGTCTGCACGTCGTGTTTCCAGGCCAGCTGCGTGAGTTCGCCCAGGGTGCGCAGCTCGGCGAACTGGGCCTCGTCGTTGGCGTCGGCGCCCGAGCCTGGGCGCAGGCCGTCGCCGAGCGAGAAGCTCACGTCGTAAGCCTTCATGATGTCGCAGATGTCCTCGAAGTGGGTGTGGAGGAAGTTCTCGCGGTGGTGGGCGATGCACCACTTGGCCAGGATGGAGCCGCCGCGCGAGACGATGCCGGTGCGGCGCTTCGCGGTCAGCGGGATGAACGGCAGCCGCAGGCCGGCGTGGATGGTGAAGTAGTCCACGCCCTGCTCGGCCTGCTCGATCAGCGTGTCGCGGAAGATTTCCCAGGTCAGGTCCTCGGCCACGCCGCCCACCTTTTCCAGCGCCTGGTAGATCGGCACGGTGCCGATGGGAACCGGGCTGTTGCGCACGATCCAGTCGCGCGTGGTGTGGATGTGGCGACCGGTCGAGAGGTCCATCACCGTGTCTGCGCCCCAGCGGATGGACCAGACCAGCTTTTCCACCTCCTCCTCGATACTGGAGGTGACTGCCGAGTTGCCGATGTTGGCATTGACCTTGACCCGGAAGTTGCGGCCTATGGCCATGGGTTCCAGCTCGGTGTGGTTGATGTTGGCCGGGATGACGGCACGCCCGCGCGCCACCTCGTCGCGCACGAACTCGGGCGTGATGAGCGCGGGCAGCGTGGCGCCCATGGGGTTGCCCGCCAGCCGCGCCTCCTTCGCGCTGTCGCCCAGGTATTCGGCCATCCATTCGCGCCGGCCGTTCTCGCGGATGGCGACGTATTCCATCTCCGGCGTGACGATGCCCCGGCGGGCGTAGTGCATCTGTGTCACGTTGTGGCCCGCGCGCGCGCGGCGCGGCGTGCGGGCCAGCGCTGCGGCTTCGGCTCGCAGGGCGGCGAGGCGGGCCTGACCCTCGGCGTCGCCGCGCTGCCCGTCGTCGCGTGCCTCGGGCGGGCGCCCGGCGTAGGCTTCGGTGTCGCCCCGGGCTTCGATCCAGGCCGTGCGCGGCGTGGGCAGGCCCCGGCGCACGTCGATGGTGACGGCCGGGTCGGTGTAGGGGCCGGAGGTGTCGTAGAGCGTGACGGTTTCGCCGTTGGTCAGCGCCACGTCACGCATGGGCACGCGCAGCTGCGGGTGCAGCTGTCCGCTGGCGTGGGTCTTTCGGGAGGCGGGAAAGGGCGCGCGGCTGAGGGCGAGGCGCTGGGCAAAACTGTCGGGGGCGTTCATCGAGGCATCCTTTCAAGGGTTGAGGGTGCTCCGATGGGATGGCCGGATGCGCGCCCATGGGGCGCTGGTGCTGGCAGCTCTCCTTACGCCGGTACGAACCGGTTCAAGTTCACGGGTTTGGCCTGGCCATCTCAGCGGTCGCGGCGCCTGGTCGGGCACCGCTCCGCACCCCGGAGCGGTTGCCAGTGTAAGGCCTCAGGCCCGGACCGGCTGCAGCACCGTGGGCAGGGCCTTGGGCAGTTGTTCGGGCCAGTCGCGGCTGAAGTGCAGGCCCCGGCTCTCGTGGCGCGCCTGGGCGCAGCGCACGATCAGCTCGGCCACCAGCACCAGGTTGCGCAGCTCCAGCAGGTCGCGGCTGACGCGGAACTGGGCGTAGAAGGCCTGGATTTCCGACTGCAGCAGCGCGATGCGGTGCGCCGCGCGCTCCAGCCGCTTGTCGGTGCGCACAATGCCCACGTAGTCCCACATGAAGCGGCGCAGCTCGTCCCAGTTGTGCGAGATCA